>NZ_JASPHV020000014.1:0-63663 GCF_030229435.2 Corynebacterium sp. MSK122
GCGAAGGCTTTCATATTGGTCGCGACAAGACCGCACGTCTGATGAAACTTGCAGGTGTTTCTGGCCGCAGACGTGGGCGAACCCCAATAACAACGGTAAGCCCGAAGACACCGGATCATCGCCCGGACCTAGTGCGCCGAAACTTCCGTGCGCAGGCACCAGGCAGGCTTTGGGTTGCCGACATTACCTACGTTCGCACCCTGTCAGGATTCGCCTACACCGCGTTTGTCGTGGATGTCTTCAGCCGAAAAATTGTTGGTGTTGCTACACGCTCGACAATGCGCACCGATGCGCTGCCCATGGAGGCATTGGAACATGCGTTAACGACTGCAGGACGAATCCATGGAAACCAACTAATTCACCACAGCGATCGGGGCAGCCAGTACGTGTCACTGAAGTATTCCACCGCGCTAGCTGAGTCAGGAATCCGCCCGAGTGTGGGAACAATCGGCGATTCTTACGACAATGCACTAGCCGAAACAGTCAACGGTCTCTACAAGGCGGAACTGATTCATGCCCAGGGCCCGTGGACGTCGGTCGGAGAAGTCGAACTGGCCACCTTGCGGTGGGTGCATTGGTGGAACACTAAGTGAAGTGTCCCAGGTTTTGTTCCGTTTGAGTAGATGGGAAAATCTGGAACATGCCAAGGAAATTTGACCAGGATGCCAAAGACCGTGTGGTCCGTCTCGTGGAAGACCGCATCTTGGCGGAAAATATGTCGATGCAAGCCGCGTGCCAGGCAGTAGCTCCAAAGTTGGGGGTTTCATGGCACACGGCTCGCCAATGGACCCAGCAGGCCCGTCGTGCGGGAAACATCCCACAACCTGTGCCTGAAGACTTGGCCGCGGAAAACGCGAGGCTACGCCGTGAAAATCAAGAGCTCCGCGACACTAATGAGCTGCTGAAGGCCGCCTCAGCTTTTTTCGCGTCGGAACTCGACCCAAAACGTCGGAAATGATCCGGTTCATCGATGAATACCGGAATCGCTTCTCTGTCGAGTTCATCTGTAAGACGTTGAAGAATAACCGCACTGGTGGGTTTATCACCTCGCGTGGGTATCGCCAGTCCAAGGCCCGTGGGTTAAGTGCTCGTCGCCTTCGTGATGCTGTGCTGGTTGAACGCATTAGTGCTATTCATCGGGATAATTACGGTGTCTACGGTGTACGGAAAATGTGGCATGCTCTCCGCCGTGACGGAATTGATATCGGTCGTGAACAAACTGCCCGTTTAATGCGCCTGGCCGGTGTTTCTGGCAAAGGCAAAGGTGGATCACCAATCACAACCCGTAAGCCTAACGTGCCTGATCTGCGCCCAGACTTGGTGGAGCGTGAATTCAAAGCCCAAGGGCCGAACAAACTGTGGGTGGCTGACATTACGTATGTGCACACGAAGAACGGCTTTGTGTATGCCGCGTTTGTCACCGACGTTTACTCCCGACGGATCGTTGGGTGGGCGTTATCAGATTCTATGCGTACCGAAGCTTTGCCGCTGCAAGCTCTCAATCAGGCGATCGTGTGTGCTGAGGAAACAACAGGTCTCATTCACCATTCGGATCACGGCTCGCAGTACGTCAGCGTTGTCTACAACGAGCGCCTTGCCCAGCACGGGATTGCCGCTTCTACTGGAACAGTTGGCGACTCCTATGACAATGCTCTGGCTGAAAACGTTAACGGCTCCTTCAAGAACGAGCTAATCCATACTCGCAGGTGGAATGACGTTGTCGAGGTAGAAATCGCGACGTTCGAGTGGGTCTCATGGTGGAACGAGACCAGGCTCCACCAAAGCTTGGGGTACCGAACCCCGGTCGAGGTGGAAACCGAATTTTGGAAGCAGAACCCGCCGCAAGTGATAATAGAAATCAAGGCAAATGCCTAGGAACAAAACTCGGGGCACTTCATTGGGTTGCCGACATTACCTACGTTCGCACCCTGTCAGGATTCGCCTACACCGCGTTTGTCGTGGATGTCTTCAGCCGAAAAATTGTTGGTGTTGCTACACGCTCGACAATGCGCACCGATGCGCTGCCCATGGAGGCATTGGAACATGCGTTAACGACTGCAGGACGAATCCATGGAAACCAACTAATTCACCACAGCGATCGGGGCAGCCAGTACGTGTCACTGAAGTATTCCACCGCGCTAGCTGAGTCAGGAATCCGCCCGAGTGTGGGAACAATCGGCGATTCTTACGACAATGCACTAGCCGAAACAGTCAACGGTCTCTACAAGGCGGAACTGATTCATGCCCAGGGCCCGTGGACGTCGGTCGGAGAAGTCGAACTGGCCACCTTGCGGTGGGTGCATTGGTGGAACACTAAGCGACTTCACGAAGCATTGGACTACGCCACCCCACAGGAAGTAGAAACCGAGTACTATCTCACCCAGCCCATCAACACAGGGCCGTAAAAGAAGCGGAACTAAACCCAGGACGCTTCATGCTTATTTGGGCAGCTAGCACCTGGTACAAGGCTGCTAATAAACAGGTTGATACCGGGATGCTGGAGATAAAGGACTTTCTGATCTTTAAAAATGTCGCCGGTCTCATGGCGGTGTATGTGCTTTCGACCCTGGTTATTTCCCTGGGCTTCATTCTCCTGATTATTCCGGGACTCTTCGCCGCCTTCTTCTTTACTTGGATGCCGGCTGTTAAGGCCGCACGCCCTGAGCTATCCGTTGGCGAAACTTTCGGGGCTTCCATCGAGGTCGCGAAGAAGAATGTCGGAGTGAGCATTTTGGTGCTCGTCCTAATTGCCGTCCTGTACGCAGTGTTGAGCTTTACCCTAGTCGGCATGCTTGTGTTCCCAGCACTGAACACCCTCATTTTGGTCCTCTTCGTCCGTCGCACGCTCGGCTTGCGCGGTTAGAAACCCCGCAGACGCACGATAGTTGCGCAAATAAGGCCCTGCCGGTCCACCGAGTACGGTGGGCGGGCAGGGCCTTAATTGTTGGTCGGGGAGGAACCAGGAAACTAGCGCACCGGCAGTGGGCTAGCCAGGTAATCGGCACCGGTCAGCTCGCCATTGTTGAAAGACAAGACCCACACAGAAGCCTTCTTAAACTTCAACTTGTCCACTGGCTTTTTAAGGAACTTTGGGGCGAGGTCTTCAATGATCCCAGGAATGGTGGCGCCTTGGCTGACGATGACGGGCACCCCGCCTTCGTTGACCACGCGGCGGAAAGCTTTCTTGGCTGCTTCTGGGTCGTTCTCCCAGGCCTCGTCGCCAAAGTTTTTGTTGATGGAAATGTCCTTGCCTAGTTCGTCGGCGAGCGGGGCAGCCGTCTGCTGGCAGCGCTGGGGCAAGGCCGAGTAAATCGCGGTGGGCTGGAAGGCGCTCAGCATCGGCACCAGCATCTCTGCTTGGCGGCGGCCCTTTTTATCCAGTGGCCGCAGGTTGTCATCGCCTTCCCAGCTGCCGCTTTCATGCGCGCGTGCGTGGCGCACATAAAGCACGCGGGTAGCGGGCGCGATGCGCAGGCGCTTAGCCGCCTTGGCCACTACCGCGGTATCAACGTCGTAGGACAAGAGGTCTTGCGCCTCGTCGATGGGCAGCCACCGTAGCTCATCGGTTTCACTATTGGCGGAATAGGTTCCGCCTAGGTACTTGGCCACCCAGTAGTAGACCACCTTAGTGCGGCCCTGGACTGGGTACGTTACCTTGCCGATGAGCTTGCCTAGACGCACGCTAAAGCCGGTTTCTTCCAGGATTTCCCGGGCCGCGGTAGTGGGCAGGGATTCGCCGGGATCGACCTTGCCCTTGGGCAGGGACCAATCATCGTAATGGGGGCGGTGGATGAGCGCGATTTCTGGGTCCTGCGGGGACCCGCGCCAGATTACGGCGCCGGCCGCAAGCGTAGTGCGGTGGAATTCCTTGGCGGGGTCCACCGGGATTTCCTGGTGGCGGCCGGAAATAAACTCCTCGTGCTGCTGATCCTTGTCGGTTTCGTGCATCTTTTTAATATTGGGCATCGTCTGCCTCCACGGGGCCTTTCCACAGAAATTGGGTGTTTGAAAACAACGTCTAAGCGCCCATTGTCCCACGGGTAAGGCGCGTTGTGCATCCTCGCCCCACGGGGGACGGGCATGCTTTAAGGTTGGGGTTATAGATTTGCACGTTTGGAGGAGACACCATGGTTAATGTTGCCGTGATGGGTGCTGGTTCTTGGGGCACTACCTTGGCCAAGGTCTTTGCGGACGCCGGAAATGACGTTCGCCTGTGGGCGCGCCGCGCGGAATTGGCGCAGGCCATCAACGAGACCCACACCAATCCGGACTATTTGCCGGATACCCGGCTGCCGGCCGCAGTGAGGGCCACCCACAATGATGTGGAAGCGCTGGCGCTTGCCGACGTCGTCGTGTTCGGCGTTCCCTCCCAAACCTTGCGCGCCAACGTGGAAAAGTGGGCGCCGCACTTGCCGGAAGACGCCACCTTGGTCTCCATTTCTAAGGGTGTAGAGACCGCCACGCTCAAGCGCATGAGCGAGGTCATTATGGATGCGGCCGGCGTGCCAGCAGACCGCGTGGCGGTACTGTCTGGCCCGAACTTGGCCAAGGAGATTGCTGCCGGCCAAGTGGCCGCGACGGTGATTGCCTGCTCCGATGAAGACCGCGCTCAGCGCGTGCAAGCAGCGGTCGCCGCTCCGTACCTGCGGCCCTACACCAATACCGATGTTATAGGCGCGGAAATCGGCGGCGCCTGCAAGAACGTCATCGCCTTGGCCTGTGGTATCGCCTCCGGCAAGGGGCTGGGCAATAACACCATGGCCACCATCATCACCCGCGGTCTGGCGGAAATTACCCGCCTGGGCGTGGAGCTGGGGGCGGATCCATTTACTTTCTCCGGCCTCGCAGGCATGGGCGACTTGGTGGCAACGTGCACCTCGACATTGTCGCGCAACCGCACCTTTGGCTACCGCCTGGGCCAAGGCGGCACGATTGAAGAGGCCAAGGCCGCGACCAATGGCCAGGTCGCGGAGGGCGTCTACTCCTGTGACTCCATCTATCGCCTTGCCCAGCAGGCCGGGGTAGAGATGCCTATCACGCACGCGGTTTATGGCGTGTGCTACGAGGGTATGGCGGTGGAAGATATGATCATCGCTTTGATGGGTCGGTCCAAGAAGTCGGAGTAGGTCGAGGGTAAAATCTGCGGGCATGACTGAAAAGACCCGCGTGGCCGTTATCTATGGCGGCCGTAGCACCGAGCACTCCGTATCCTGCGTATCCGCAGGCGCGATCATGAACCACCTCGACCCAGAGAAATTCGAGGTCGTGCCCATCGGCATTACCCGTGAGGGCACGTGGACGCCCGGCACCACGGAGGGCTTAGAAATTGTCGATGGCGTTATGCCGGAGGTCAGCCCAGGTGCGGAGCTGACCCTTTCTCTTGATCCCAATGCCAGGGGACAATTCCACAACGTCACCGACGGCACGCTCTTCGCAGAGGTCGACGTGGTATTTCCCATTCTGCACGGCCCCTTTGGTGAGGACGGCACTGTCCAAGGCCTCTTTGAGCTTTCCGGCTTGCCCTATGTAGGCCCAGGGGTATTGGCTTCCTCGGTGGGTATGGATAAGGAATTTACCAAGAAGGTGCTGGCGGCCGCAGACTTACCAGTAGCACCCGAGGTCATCCTCAAAGGCCGTACCGAGCTAAGCGAGGACGAAAAGCAACGGTTAGGCCTGCCCGTCTTTGTAAAACCCGCACGCGGTGGATCCTCCATTGGCGTTTCCAAGGTCTCTACTTGGGAGGAGTTCCCCGCAGCCGTCGACCTGGCATTAGAAGATGACGAAAAGATCCTGGTGGAGCCTGAAATCGTTGGCCAAGAGGTAGAAATCGGTGTACTCCACTATGCCGATGGCACCTTGCTGGCCTCCGTCCCAGCGCTGCTTGCCGGTATCGATGATTCCGACGAGGGCTTTTATGGCTTCGACACCAAGTACCTCGACAATGTGGTCACCGCCGAAATCCCTGCGCCTTTCGCACCTGAGCTGACTGAGAAACTACGAGGCATGGCAATCCGCGCCTTCGAGGCCCTCAACTGTGAGGGCCTGTCCCGAGTCGACTTCTTCGTCACCGAGGACTCCGTGTATATCAACGAGATCAATACCCTGCCGGGCTTTACCCCGATCTCCATGTACCCGCAGGTGCTCGCGGCTTCCGGGGTGGAATACCCGGCGCTACTTGAGGCGCTTATCGAGCAGGCCCTAGCCAAGTAGGCCTAAGCGCTGCCTACTTTTCGGTCGTGTGCTCTGCGAGCACGTCGCCGATTTCCACCAGTGCCGCCTGCGCGGCATCTTGTGGGGCATGTAGCGCAAGGTAGTCCTCGCGGCCGAGGGCAAACCATGTGCCTGCGGTCGTGCCATGAGCCAAGGTAGTGTCCTCGAACCACGGAATATCGTTAACCTGCTGGAGCTTGACTCCGGCGCGATAGTTCTCCGGCTTGACTACGCCGCATCGCGCAACGATGTCTTCGCGGCCATCGGCGCTCCACACATAGGTATTCTTTTCCTCTACCTTGCGGCGGTTGTATCCCTCAGCCACCGAATCGGGCAAGGCCTTGTCCACCTCGGCGCACATGCGGTCATTGCCCGCCTTGAGCGCCTTGAGTGGCGCGTCGTGCGCGGTGGCTGGCTTTTCTTCGAGGGAAGAGAGGGCGTCGTTAAGCTCGCCCGGCTCTGCATCAGTGGAGGCAGTGACCGCGACAATGGGGAAGCGCTGTGCCGCATACCAGGTGGTGAGGTTGGAGCCAGGGGTGGCATCACGCACCTGGAACCACTGTTCGCCCTCTACGTCCTGGGTCTGGGAGTACTCGGTGTACTGGAAAGGCATATCCACGCCACAGCGCACGGTGACCTTATCGTCTGAGGTAGCGGCCCAAGCCGCGACACCAGAAGGCACGGGATCGGCAATGTCTGCCCGCGGTTTATCCATCACCTTGTCCGGCAGGGCGTCGATAAAGTTGCGGCAGGCTTGTGAGTCTGCCTCCTTAGACTCCACGGGGGAGACCGCCACGGGTGCTTTGGCGACGTTATTGAATACGTATTTTGCGCCGAAAAGGACCGCCAGAACCATCACTATGGACAACCCAAGTGAAATGAAGATCGCGGTGCGGTTAAATTGGGATGTCATAAGGGCTCATAGTATCGAAAGGAAGCTGGTGAACTTAACTCAGACTCTCGCAGATGTGGGAGAACGCGCCGCCATCCGGGAAATTACCTCCGTGGCCTCCAGTGGGCTCAATGGAGACGATGCCGCGGTTCTGCCCAGTGCGCCGCCGAATTCCCGCACCGTGACGGCCACTGATTTGATGGTGGAGGGACGTCATTTCCTGCGCGAGTGGTCTACCCCGCGCGAGATTGGCAAGAAGGCCATCTTGCGCAATTTTGCCGATGTGGAAGCTATGGGTGCTCGCCCGGTGGCCGCCCTCCTTGCTATCGCCGCGCCAGGAGATACCCCGGTGTCCTTCGTGCGCGGCATTGCCGAGGGAATTGCGGAGCATAGCTCTTTCTATAACGCCGAGTTGGTAGGCGGTGACCTTACGAAGTCCGATCTTTTGGTCATCAATATCACGGCCGTAGGCTTCCTGGGCGGCAGCCTTCCCGCCTTGACCTTGGACGGGGCGCGGGCAGGTCAGCAGGTGGTAGCGCACGGTAAGATCGGCCACTCGGCCGCCGGCTTGGCCTTGTTGCAGCGCTTCGGCCGGAACCTGCCTGCAGGGCATGAGCACCTGCAGCCGCTTATCGACGCCCACTGTGCCCCCTGGCTCAACCCCGGCCGCGGCGTCATTGCCCGTGCCGCGGGGGTCACCGCGATGACCGATAACTCAGACGGGCTAATTCAAGACTGCACTACGATGGCCGAGCACTCCTGTGTGCACATGGACTTGGATCCGCAGGCCTTGCAACCGGAAGAATTGCTGTGCCAAGCCGCGGATTTACTCGACTGCGATCCGTGGGAATGGGTACTCAGCGGCGGCGAAGACCACACCCTCATCGGCACGACCGCAAAGGAAGCACCCTCAGGATTCCGAAAGATTGGCACCGTAACCCGCGGCTGCGGGGTTACGCTGGGAGGCACCACACCGAGCTATCAGAAAGGCTGGCTGAGCTTTTAACCATGCACCCTACCTACCACCCTTCCTGGGAACCGGTGCTGGCGCCGGTAGTAGAAGAGCAATGGCCACAGATCTCCCATGCTCTTGAGGGCCAAGACTATCTGCCCCCGGCTGAGGACGTCTGCCGCGCGTTGCGCATGCCGCTGGATAAGGTCCGCGTGCTCATCGTGGGCCAAGACCCTTATCCCACCCCAGGACACGCCATGGGTATGGCCTTTTCCACCCGCCCGGGTGTGAAACCGCCGCGTTCCTTGGTCAATATTTACCGCGAGCTGCACGATGATCTGGGTATCAACGGCCGAGCGGACGGCGACCTGAGCGCCTGGGCGGATCAGGGAGTGTTGTTGCTCAACAGAGTGCTTACGGTAGCACCAGGCCAGGCTGGATCGCACCGCCGCATCGGCTGGGAAGAGATTACTGAGGCTGCCATTCGCGCGCTCAACCGCAGCCCCATGGTCGCGATTCTTTGGGGCCGGGATGCGCAAGCGTGTGAGCGCTTTCTTCCAGACGTCCCTTGTATCAAGTCCCCACATCCCTCGCCGCTATCTGCCAGTCGCGGTTTCTTTGGTTCTCAGCCCTTTTCCCGGGCAAACGCCCTTTTGCAGGACCAAGGCGCACAGGAAATAGACTGGCGCTTGTAAACTATTGCGCATGTCCTACCCCAGCACGCTGGATTCCCACGGAATGCGCAATTGGGCCACCCGCGCCGTAGGGGAATTAGCCCATCGCCGCGATGAGATCAACGCGCTCAATGTCTTTCCTGTACCGGATTCCGATACGGGCTCGAATATGGCGCACACCATGGAAGCAGCGGTTGCGGAGCTGGACAATGGCGGCGATGTCGCCGACTCCCTTGCGCTCGGGGCGGTACGTGGTGCCCGCGGGAACTCGGGAATGGTGCTGTCCCAGGTTCTGCGCGGCGTTGCCGAGTCAACTGTGGACTCAATTATCGACGGCGACGTTTTTGCCCGCTCCCTGCAGCAGGCTGTGGAGCTGGTGGGCCGAGCCATCGCCGAGCCGGTGGAAGGCACAGTTATCACGGTTCTGAAGGCAGCCGCCGAGGCCGCCGACGACGCTGAAGCGCAGTCAGGCGCAACCTTGCACAGTATTGTGAGCGCCGCAATCGCTGCCGCGGAAACGGCCCTCGAGCGCACTCCTTCGCAATTGCCAGCTCTGCGCGAGGCAGGAGTGGTGGATGCCGGCGGCGCTGGCCTCGTTATCCTTTTAGAGTCTCTTCTCGCAGAAATTGAAGGCTCGACCAGGCACACAGGCCTGCCCGAACCGGAGCCGGAAACTGAACTGGAAGTGGTCTTTTTCTTCGAGGGAGATATAGACACGCTGCAGGTAGCAATTGAACCGTTGGGAGACAGCCTGGTCATCGCTCGGGCCACCGAGGACAGTGCTAATGTACATATCCACTCCCGCCAGGCAGGCAAGGTCATTGAAACCGCCTTTGGTATCGGAGAGGTAACCAACCTGCACCTGGAGGTGTTGCCTCCTTACGCCGAAGCTGTTTCCGAAGAGCCGATTGCTCGCCGAGTGTTTGCTGCCGCACCGGCCGGGCCTATCAGCGATCTTCTGGCATCTGCGGGGGTTAGCGTAGTGTCTCCGGATGATCCCATTGCGGCTAAGGACGAGGACATCGTTCTAGCCACCGACGTGAGTTCGCAGACCGCTACTGGGCGAGTAGTGCCCGCGCAATCGCTGGTTGCAGCCTTAGCCGCGATCTCCGTTTATGAACCGGATAACCCAGATACTGGTGCCGTCGTTGCTGCTATGCGTGATGCTGCCAAGTCCATGCGAGTGGCTTACCCGAGCCCGGAAACCCCGCAGTCAATCATTGCCACTTGCCGCGATCTCTTGGCAGAAGGCGGTGAGCAGGTCACAGTCCTAAGCGCCTTAGACCTAGACCAGGAGGAACTAGCTCAACAGCTTCGCGTAGATGTTATGGCACTGAAAGTACCGGAAATCGCAACCGAAATCGGAGTGGAATAGCAATGCTCGGCTGGCAGGACAACCGCCCTTTGACAGAGGTGCTTGCGGCGAAAGACGCCGCGAAGATTACCAAAGCACTGGGGTATGAGACCTGCGGCGAGCTCTTAGCTCACTATCCGCGAGACTATATCCGCCACAACAAGGATGTCGGCCTAGGAGACGCTGCCGAGGGCGATATCGTCACGGTTACCGGAACTATTACCGGATTCACTCGCCATGACTCGGGCAAGACCACCATCATCAATGTGCAACTCGATGGCAGCATCATTGCGACGTTTTTCAATGCCAATTACGTGATGCGGATGTTGCACCGCGGACAGCGCGTGATGATGAGCGGCAAGCTTAAGTTCTTCCGTAACCAGCCGCAGTTGCAGCAGCCGGACTTTGTAGAGATCGATGCCTTCGGACGCCCCGATGGCGAACTGGATGATTACCGCCAGCCAGCGGCTGGGTCTGGCAAGAAGCACCGCCCAAAGGCCACCGGCTCGCTGCGGAACCTGTCGCAGTTTGGCAGGCTCGACCAGCTCCTCTTGGAACGTGAATGGATACCGGTGTACCCAGCCACGTCCAAGGTGACCTCGTGGTACCTCATGGGCGCCATCCACTACGTCCTATCTAAGACCCCGCCGATCGCGGAACCGCTGGATTATCAGATGATTATCAGCCTCGATAAGGCAGTGCGGGAAATCCATGAGCCAGGGGAAGCAGGCCCCTACCGTGCGATTCAGCGGCTGAAGTACAACGAGGCTCTGTCTATTGGTCTGGTGATGGCATTGCGCCAGCGAGATGCCGAAGCCCGGACCGCTTCTACCATGCCGGCTACCTTAGGCGGCTATCGCGAGGAACTGCTGAGCCATCTGCCCTTTGACCTGACCGAAGGGCAGCGTCGCGTCATTAGCGAGATCGAAGACGATCTGGCTCGTCCGCTGCCCATGATGCGCTTGTTGCAAGGCGAGGTTGGCTCGGGCAAAACCATGGTGGCTACCTGCGCTATGCTGCAGGCTGTCGACGCAGGAACGCAGGCCGCTCTGTTGGCACCTACGGAAGTACTTGCTTCCCAACACGCTGCCTCCATCGGGACCTCGGTTCCCGAAGGGGTCAAGGTGGTACTCCTGACCGGCTCCATGCGTACGGCGGACAAGCGGCAGGCTTTATTGGATATTGTCTCCGGTGACGCGGACATCATCATTGGAACCCATGCGATTATCCAAGACACCGTGGAGTTCTTTAACCTGGGATTGGTCGTCGTAGATGAGCAACACCGGTTCGGTGTAGAGCAGCGCGATAGCCTGCGGTTAAAGGCACGTGAAGGCCTCAGCCCCCACGTACTGGTGATGACAGCAACACCGATTCCGCGCACCATTGCGATGACCGTCTTTGGCGACCTCGCCGTATCAACGCTAACCGAGCTGCCCGGTGGTCGCAAACCTATTCAATCAGCGGTGGTGGCCGAGTGGCGGCCGACCTGGGTGCTGCGCGCACTCGAGCGGATACGCGAAGAGGTGGCCCACGGCCATCAGGCCTATATCGTTTGCCCGCGCATTGAAGGCAAAGGCGGGGTGCTAGAGCTTGCACAGCAGCTAGAAAACGGACCGTTTAAGGGACTGCGCGTAGCCATCTTGCACGGAAAGATGCCCAATAAAGATGAGGTAATGACGTCATTTGCTAGGGGAGAGATCGATATCTTGGTCTCTACGACGGTCATTGAGGTAGGCGTGGATGTTCCCAATGCCACGGTGATGCTCATTCGCGAGTCCGAGCATTTCGGCGTTTCCCAGTTGCACCAGTTGCGCGGGCGCGTGGGACGAGGCGGTAATGCCTCCATTTGTCTTCTGCACACAACGGCAGCCGATAACACTCCATCCTTCCGTCGTATCACTCAGATCGCCCAAACTTCCTCGGGTTTTGAACTGGCTGAGCTTGATTTGCGCCAGCGCCAAGAGGGCGACATCTTGGGCACCATGCAATCCGGAACGCATCGCACACTGCGGCTACTGAACTTGGCGGATGACCAAGACATTGTGGAGCGCACCCATGCGGATGCGCGCGCCATGGTGTTGCGCAATCCCGAGTTGGCTGAGGAACTCACGCGCAATTTGAGCGAAAGCGAACAGGAATACTTGGAGAAGAACTAAGACGGGTTAACCTAGAAGCATGAAAATTTACGCCCCCTTCGCGGGCATCGTCCGCTGCCATGTGAATGTGGGAGACACTGTTGATACCGGAGTACCGCTGGCGACCGTTGAAGCCACGAAGCTTGAGGCTTCCGTAGAAAGCCCCGGCCCAGGAAAGGTCTACCGTATCGTGGTCTCTGATTTTAGTGACGTGCTGGGCGGAGACCTTTTGATGGAGATTGGAGAAGCATAAATGACGCGCATTATTGCCGGCGAAGCCCGCGGCCGCACCATTAAAGTGCCTGCAGAAGGAACCCGGCCTACTGCAGACCGCGCCCGCGAAGGGCTGTTTTCATCCCTCACTGCACGTTGGGGCTTTGCTGGATCTTCGGTGCTCGATCTTTTTGCAGGCTCTGGTGCCCTAGGTCTTGAGGCAGCGAGCCGTGGGGCAGATGAAGCAGTACTGGTGGAATCTTCGGCCGATGCGGTAAAGATCATCCGGCACAACATGGGCGTCGTCAAGCATCCCGGCGTGCGCGTGCAAGAGATGAAGGTAAGCACTTACCTGGCTAGTGCCCCGCGCAAACACTTTGACCTGGTGCTGGCGGACCCGCCCTATGCTTTTGATGAAGTGGATGAACTCATTGCTGCCATCGAACCGGTGCTTACTGATCGCGCAATGGTAGTAATTGAGCGCCATGTTGATTCCGCGGATACTGAGTGGCCTGCTGGTTTTGAGCCCACCGGCCAGAAGCTTAAGAAGCGCACCTTTGGCATCGCACGCATGGATATGGCGGTTTATACCCGCCCCGGCAGCGAGGACACCGAAGACTAAACCACTGAAAAGAAAGCGAAAGTAGCATGACTAAGGCCGTCTGCCCTGGATCCTTTGACCCTGTCACCTTAGGCCACGTCGATATCATCAACCGCGCTAACCAGATGTTTGATGAAGTCACCGTGTTAGTAACCGGTAACCCTGGCAAGCCCTCCGGCCTCTTTAGCGTGGAGGAGCGCATGGAACTTATCCGTCAGAGCGTGGATTCTTCCATCAAGGTGGACTATTGCTCCGGGCTTTTGGTGGATTACACCACGGAGCATGGGGCGGACGTTTTGGTGAAGGGACTGCGAAGCTCTCTCGACTATGAGTATGAGCTGCCCATGGCGCAGATGAACCGGCGCCTTTCCGGTATCGATACCGTCTTCCTACTCACGGACGAGAAGTACGGATATATCAGTTCCTCGCTGTGTAAGCAGGTAGCAAAGTTTGGCGGCGACGTAACGGGTATGTTCCCCGAATCCGTAGGCCGTGCGGTAAAGGAGAAATACCGTCAGTGAGCCTCGCACTGGTTATTTTCCTCGTCGTTGTCGTTGGTTCGACACTGCAACGGGTATCCGGAATGGGGCTCGGTCTTATCGGCGGTCCCATCCTTATGCTGATAATGGGGCCGGTCGAAGGCATTCTAGTCATTAACGTTTTGGCTTGTGTTAATGCGATGTTGACCACCTATTCCGTGCGCGAGAATGTGAGCTGGAAGAAGTTCGGGCTCATAGCCCCAGTCATGGTGATTGGCTCCTTGGCCGCGGCGCTGCTCATTAGGCGTATGGACACGGCAGGGCTCATGATTGTGGTGGGTGCTGCGCTTCTGGCCGCACTGGCGGTGGTCACTTTTGGAAAGAAGTTTGTCCCGCCGATGGAGGGCAAAGGCCCTGCCATCTCGGCCGGCATTCTCGGCGGCTTTACCAATACCTTGGCCGGCGTGGCCGGCCCGGTTATTACCGTCTACGCCCAGGCGGCAAAGTGGCCCCAACATGTTTACGCCGATACGCTGCAGCCGATTTTTGTGGTAGGCGGATTCTTTTCCGTGATGACCAAGACTCTCACAGGTGCGGCACACTTTGATGGCCTGCCTTGGATGATGTGGCCCGCGGGAGTATTAGGCATGTGTGTAGGAATTTGGGCCGGAACCCGGATTGCCCAGCGTGTTCCACGAGAAAAAGCCCGCGTGCTTTCGCTGAGCGTCGCCGGCTTGGGTGCGGCCAGCGCATTGATTCGGGGTCTTTTAACACTGGTGTAGAGGAATGAGTCGCGACAAAGCCCGCCGGTCCTCTCTTTTAGCTGAAAGACGGCGGGCTGAAGGCACTCTGTTGAGTGCAGTGGGGGGCTACAGCAGCGAAGCCAAAAAGTCCTTGGTGCGTGGTTGTTGCGGGTTATCCAAAACCTCGGCAGGGCTGCCGGACTCGATGACAACGCCGCCGTCCATGAAGAAGACCTTATCGGCTACCTCGCGCGCAAACCCCATCTCGTGGGTGACTACGAGCATGGTCATGCCTTCGGCTGCGAGGTCCTTCATAACGCGCAGCACTTCGCCGACGAGCTCGGGGTCGAGGGCGGACGTAGGTTCGTCGAACAGCATAAGCTTAGGATCCATGGCCACCGCACGAGCGATGGCAACGCGCTGTTGCTGGCCGCCAGAGAGCTGTACTGGGTAGTTATTGGCCTTGGACGCCAAGCCAACGTCCTCCAACAGCTCCATAGCGCGGGCGCGGGCGGTTTCTTCCGGAATCTTTTTTACCTGCACCGGTGCCTCGATGATATTTTCAATCACCGTGCGGTGGGGGAAAAGGTTGAAAGACTGAAAGACCATGCCGATATCGGAGCGCTGCTCTGCGGCTTCCTTCTCGCTGATCTCATAAAGGGTGCCGTTCTTTTCGCGGTAGCCAATTAGCTCGCCGTCGACGTAGAGGCGGCCCGCCGTCGCCTTATCAAGGTGGTTGACGCAGCGCAGGAAGGTGGATTTGCCGGAGCCCGAGGGGCCCAACAGGCAGGCCACTTCGCCGGGCTGGACCTCAAGGTCAATGCCTTTGAGGACCTCGAGCTGTCCGAAGGACTTATGGACATTCTGGGCGGAAATCATGGGAGTAGCCATTAGTTTTTAGCCTCCGAAATCACGGATACGTTGCGGGGGATGGTGCCTTCAGCGTCTGCCAGCGCAGCAAGTTGGCGGCCGGTGAGTTCGCGGGTGGCACCGCGCTCAAAGCGGCGCTCCAGGAAGTACTGTCCCACCATCAGTAGGGAAGTAACCACGAGGTACCAGGACGCTGCGACCAGCAGCAGCGGGATGGGCTGGAAGAGAGCGGCGGAAATATCAGTGGAGCGGCCGAAGATCTCCTCGGTATAGGGAATGGCCACCACGAGGGAAGAGGTCTTGAGCAAGGAAATGAATTCATTGCCTGTAGGCGGAATGATAATGCGCATGGCCTGCGGAAGGACGGTGCGGCGCATGGTCATCCACCAGGACATGCCGAGTGCCTTGGAAGCTTCCTTCTGCCCCTCGGGAACGGAGGTGATACCGGAGCGCACAATCTCGGCCATATAGGCGGCTTCATTGAGACCCAGGCCCATCACCGCAAGGAAGAAGGCGTTGGTGAGGATCGTCTGCAAGGATACCTCGGTAAAGCCCAGGTTGATGGATTGGTAGATAGCGGAGAGCAGGCCCCAAAACACCAGCTGCACATAGATAGGCGTGCCACGGAAGACCCAGAGGAATACCCAGGAGACGCTGCGCAGCACCGGGTTCGGGGACATGCGCATAACCGCAAGTATGGCACCACCGACAACGCCGATGATCATGGACAAAATGGTGATGGCGATGGTGTGGAGGGAGGCAAGTGCAATGCGCTTATCAAAGAGGTACTGGAAGTAGGTGTCCCAGCCAAAAGCCTCGTTGCGGGCGGAGGCGATGATGAACCACACGCCGAGCACGATAAGCAGGCCGGCGAAGACCCAGCGCCACGGGTGGCGTAGAGGTCGCGCCTCGATCTTGGCGGGCTTTTCCTTTGGCTCTGCCGTAGCTGGCGTCGCCGTATTTTCATTAACCATTGATCGGCCTTTCATTAATCATTGCCTGGTCTATTAAGCCATCCTCGATGCCCCAACGGGACAAGATTTCTGCATACTCACCGGTTTCGATGAGGTGTTGCAGTGCCGCGGCAGAGGCCTTGCCCAGATCGGAATCCTTGGGTACGGCAAAGCCATAGGGCGATGCTTGGAACATATCGCCTACCTGCCGCATCTTTCCCTCGGAGCGATTGACAGCCCACGCCGTTACCGGTGAGTCTGCGGACAGGGCATCTGCGCGTCCCATGAGGACCGCCAACGCGGCGTTGTCACCCGTGTCATAAGACAAGACAGTGAGATCGCCGTTGCACGCATCCTTCTTGGGACGCACATCGTCGGTTTCAGATACCGTGGTGCGCTGCACCGCAACCGTCAAGCCGCAAGGATTATCCGGGTCAACCTTCTTAGGCCCATCTACTCGCTCGGCCCACTGGATGCCGGCGTAGAGGTGGTCTACAAAGTCGAACTCATTGCGGCGCTCGGGGTTATCCGTGAAGCCGGATGCACCCATATCAATCTGGCCCGATTGCACGGCGGGCAAGATCATCGAGAAGTCCTGTTCCATGGGCTGGAAATCGAGTCCCAAGACTCCGGCAACGGCGCGAGCAAGATCGAGTTCAACGCCCTGGAGCGCCCCGTGGGAATCCTTGAGCTGAAATGGGGCATAGGGTGGGTTAGTTCCGGCAGTGAGGACGCCATCGTTGTCGTCATACATGGCGGCAATTTCCGGCACCATTGCGGAATGGGGTTCTTCCCAGCCCTCCGGAGTGGAATCTTCCTCGTTGGTGACGCAGGCGCTGAGGCTCAGCGTGGGGACGAGGACCGCGGCGGAAATCGCGCGGCGGGAAAACGAGCGCGGCATTACTTTTGCGCCGTCCTTTCATCTATAGCGCGGGCTTTCTTCATGTCTACGACGATGAACGCAGAGACGATGAGTGCACCGAGGATGAACATGCCGATGATGATGCCGCTAGAGGCATCTTGGTCAGCTCCCCAGGGCCACAGTGCGCGCAGAGAACCGAGCATGAAACCGGCCATGGCCATCAGGGTCGGGGCGCGGTGGTGATCCAGTAGGAAGTTCAATACCTTGATAAATGCCGCAAGGCCACACAGGGCGCCTAACGCGAAGACGGCGATAGTGCCCAAGTCACGATCTGAAACGGCGCCAATAATGGGCTGGTAGAGGCCCATGGTCAGCAGGATGAGCGAGCCGGAAATACCCGGCAGGATGAGTGCGCAGACGGCGATGGCGGCGGCGAAGAAGACCACAATGAGGCTGGGGTTCTCGTGCGGTTCGGAGGTGAATCCGGTGATAAAGAAGATGGCAATCGCAGCGATTATAAATGCGATGATAGAGGAGGGGCGCAGTCTCTCCTGCTTAGAAAGCATAGATAGTGGCACAAAAATGGACACAGCCACCATGCCCAAAAATAGCGCTCCGGAAGCCGATACATGATTATCCACGAAGTTAGAAAGCACGGTGGACATTCCGAAAACGGCAATAAACATGCCGATAGCTACGGAGAGAAGAAAGCTCCATTCGACCTTTTTGAAGCGGCCGGAAATGAGATCGTTGGCGTTGTGGACTGCGCGTTCATAAATGCCCACGATGAGTGCCACGGTACCACCGGAGATGCCCGGTACGAGCTCGGCCATGCCGATGAGGGCACCGCGGATAGCGTTCAAAATGTATTGCATAAAATAAAAATCTACCTGGGAGGGGACTGGTGCGGAGGGCGACTGGCCTAGCAGGGCGGCAGAAAAGTGCCGAAGGGAGACGCTAGGCGAACCGCTGTGAAGCGTAATGCATATCTTTCATTAGAGGGCGGTGATCTACCTCCCGCGGTAGGGGAGGATCTTCTCCCTAACCGTAAAGGTAAAACCGTATTCACGAATATTCTGTCAGTTTAATGCACCCCAATGCAACTATGCAGTTTGGGGCAGGATATACGGAATCTCATACGGGAAAATACTCTCTTTGGTAGAAACCATAAGTTTTCCATTATTCAGTCTGATGTTTACGCGGGCTTCAACTAGCTGAAAGATTCACGCCCTAGAATCCCCCGCGTATTCCCGTCATTTCCCCTGTGCAAGCATCCCTTTCCAATCATAAAGGACTCTCTATGAAAAATCGTTTCGTCCTGCCTGCGTTAACTGCAACCGCAGTGGTGGGAAACCTCATTGTTATACCGGCAGCAAGCGCTGCGGAGGTTGGGGCCGAGGGCGCATCGGTCAGCGAGGGCTCTCGCTTTAGCATCGGCGTCTTACCGGATACCCAGTTCTATTCGCGCTATTCCACCCCGGAGACCGGCAACTTGGCCCAAGCTCGTTACGGAAGCGAACCCTACTTGGCCCAAACCCAATGGTTGGTGGAGCACCAAGACGAGCTGAATATGGACTTTGTCACCCATCTGGGTGACGTTGTAGACCAGTGGAACGTGGAGGGCGAATGGCAGGTGGCTGATAAGGCCATGCGGGTCCTCGACGATTCGGATCTGAACTACTCCATCCTGCCCGGCAATCACGACATGGACGTGGAGGGTGCGTCGGCTCACCCTTATGACCAGTGGTTTAGTGCCGATCGTGCCAAGGCCGCTAATCCGGAGACCTTCCAAGAGCGCTACACGGCCATCAATAATGACTCCGAGGCTCACATCTTTGAAGCCGAGGGCCAGAAGTACCTCAACCTTGCGCTGGGCTGGCGCGCCGATGATAAGGCCCTTGCGTGGGCGCAAGGCATCATCGATAAGCACCCCAACTTCCCCGTCATCGTCACGACGCACGAAGCCCTCAATATCGATGGTGAAGGAGACGTCTTCTATTCCGATGACTACGGCAAGGGGTTATGGGATAAGTTCATCAAGCGCAACGACCAGATCTTCCTGGTGATGGGCGGCCACCACCATGGTGCGGGCTACCGCGTGGATAAGAACGATGCCGGCCATGACGTCGTCTCCATCTTGCAGGACTATCAGATGGCCTACCAGGGCGGCAACGGTCTGCTGGGCGTGCTCGAGTTCGACCTTTCCGGCAAGCAATTGGAAATGACCGCGCTCTCTCCGTGGGTGGCGCAGAAGCCGCACGAGGAGCTGACGCAGTTCGACAAGCTCACCCTAGATGATAAGGGCGATAGCTACGCCATTCCGTTCGACTTTGAGCAGCGCTTTTCTTCCTTTTCCCCGGATTTCACCGTGGGCGAGGGCCACCAGCCGGACCTAGCGCAGCGTGCACGTGACATCGCCGCTGAAGGCTTTAGGCCCTATACCATTGCGGAAGACGAGCTTCCCAAGGGTGCGGATGACTTTGCCAAGAATGATCACAGAGTATTCCACTGGCGCCCGGGCCAGGCCCAGGACAAGGACGGCCATGCGCTTGCCGACGGCGCCCCTGCCGGCCGTGGTACCACCATCCCCGATATTGCCAGCGATTCCGGCAGCGACCTGCATCGCTCTGGCGCCATGCTAGGCGATCGAGTGACCTATAGCTCTGACCACCACCCGCTGTCCTCTGATTCCGGCTCCCTCTTCTGGTCCGACCCAGCGGGCAAGGTCGGCAATGCCGAGTTCCGCACCGACAAGGACGCGCCTGCAAATAAAGTTGATACCACCAAGGGCTATACCTTCGAATCCTTCGTCAAGATTCCTAAAGACTTCAATGGCGCACAGCATGGCTGGGGAAGTGCGCTTAGCCGCGACTCTGCGATCAATAGGTTGGTCGACGGCTCTGATGACACGGACCCTACCGTCATGTTTGGTATCTCCAACCTCCGCGAGCTGCGCTGGTGGGCGGAGCCGAAGCAGGGAAGCGGTTCTACCGTATGGTCCCACGAGGTGCCCAAGGACGAGTGGATGCACATCGCCGTGGTCAACGATCCGCAGCGCGATAGCGTGGAGATGTTCATCAACGGCGCGCCTATCCTGCGCAATGCGGTAGGCGCCGAAGGTCTTCTCCCGCGCGACCTGCAGTGGGTCATGGGCGGTGGCTTTGATAACCAGCGCCCGCAGGACCCCTGGTACGGCTGGATTGGTGAAACCCGACTGACCCAAGGAGTTCTGGGCAAGGAGGAATGGCTTACCGCCCGTGCGCATGATTCCGGCAAGCCGGTCGATACCACGCAACCTGCCACGGGGAGCTCCGCATCGAGCAGCGGCGCGAGCTCCAAGCCCGCCATCTTCGGAGCAATCCTCGGCATCGCAGGCGTGGCCGGACTCATTGGTCTAGCATTACCGCAGCTGAAGGCCTCGATCCCGCAAATCAACGCAGTGCTGCGCAAGTACCATCTACCTACGTTGCCTGAACTGGGCTAAAGCAAAGACCTCGGTTTCCTGACTTAGTGGAAACCGAGGTCTTTTCTAGTCGTGCCCCTGGTGAGACTCGAACTCACACTGGACGGGTTTTGAATCCGTTGCCTCTGCCAATTGGGCTACAGGGGCGCACAGTGTAAAGGCTGGCTGCCTTTGACTGTGAAAATAGTAGCGCAGGCACTAGGCGAATTCCTAATTGGGTAGTGTCAGCGGGGGAATGCCCACGTCATCCACAAAATCTGCACCGGGGTGTTCTAATGTTGGCGTGCTTCTCTAGGATGGGGCAGGTGACTACTAATCAGCCTCGACTTCTGCTCATTGACGGCCACTCTATGGCCTTTCGTGCCTTCTATGCCCTGCCGGTGGATAATTTCTCTACCTCAGGAGGTCAGCACACTAATGCCGTGTATGGCTTCTTATCGATGCTCTCTAATATCGTGGCGGAAGAGACCCCCGACGCCATTGCGGTGGCATTCGACGTGGGGCGCAAGACCTTCCGCACTGAGATGTTCCCAGACTATAAGGCCCAGCGCGAGGCCGCGCCGGAGGAGTTCAAGGGTCAGGTAGACCTCATTCGCGAGGTGCTCGAGGTACTGGGCATTACCACCCTCTCTCGTGAGAACTTCGAGGCCGATGACATTCTGGCTACTCTCGCAACCGAGGCACAGGACTATGAGACTCTCATCGTTACCGGCGACCGTGACTACCTGCAGTTAGTTAATGAGTCCACGACGGTGCTCTATCCCATGAAGGGCGTATCCACGCTCCACCGCTTTACCCCTTCCGCGGTAGAAGAGAAATACGGTCTCACTCCCGCGCAGTACCCAGACTTTGCCGCGTTGCGTGGCGATCCTTCCGATAATTTGCCGGGCATCCCAAAGGTAGGTGAGAAGACCGCCACCAAGTGGATAGTCAAGTATGGGGACTTGGCATCCTTGGTAGAGCATGCGGAGGAAATTAAGGGCGTGGTAGGCAATAACTTCCGCGAGCGCATTGAACAGGTGCAGATGAACCGCAAGCTCACCCAGATGATCACGGACATGGATCTAGAGGTTGGCCCCGATGACTTGGCCTTTAAGGAAGCCAGGGTCGCGGATGTAGCCGCCAAGTTCGACGACCTCGAGTTTGGTACCAACCTGCGTGATCGCGTACTGGCTGCCATTCCTAATGATGGCGCTGAGGCAACGGCGCAGGCCGAGGAAGTCCAAGAGCTAGAGACGGTCATCGATGACGAGCCCTTGTCCCAGTGGCTGCCCGGCCGAGAGCATGTCGCGGTGTATGTCCAAGGCGAGGGAACCCCGGGACAGGGCGACGCTTCGGCGATTGCTTTCGTGGACCAGGACCGTCACGGCCTGCAAGTGGAGCTTGGCGATCTTTCTGCCGCGGACGATAAGGCCCTGGCTCAGTGGTTAGCGTCTGATACGCCGAAGTATTTCCACGAGGCAAAGGCGGCTTTCCATATGCTTGCCGGTCGTGGGATTGAGCTGGCTGGTATCGCCCATGACACAGCCCTTGCCGCCTACCTTCTTCGCCCAGGTCAGCGCACTTACGCGCTTGCCGACGTCTATCAGCGCCACCTTCAAAAGACCCTCGGCGCCGCCACGGAACAGCTTTCCCTGCTGGAT
Source organism: Corynebacterium sp. MSK122 (assembly GCF_030229435.2). Lineage (NCBI taxonomy): Bacteria > Bacillati > Actinomycetota > Actinomycetes > Mycobacteriales > Corynebacteriaceae > Corynebacterium > Corynebacterium sp. MSK122. Next base: position 22,045 of record NZ_JASPHV020000014.1, read on the forward strand.
GATTCCTCCCTAGCGGACCAGGCCGCAGCAATCATGGAGCTGGCAGAAAGGCTCACCGCAGAGCTGCAGGAAATTGACTCCTTTGAGCTATATACCGACCTCGAGTTGCCGCTGGTAATCATCCTGGCGCGCATGGAGGCTACCGGAATTGCCGTTGACGTTGACATTCTCGAAACGCAAAAGGATGCCTTTGTAGAGCAAGTTGCCGAGCAAGAGCGTGCTGCCCGCGAGCTTGCCGGCGATGACAAACTCAACCTTAACTCGCCGAAGCAGCTGCAAACCGTGCTCTTTGAGACTTTTGAGCTGCCCAAGACCAAGAAGACGAAGACGGGCTATTCCACCGCGGCCAAGGAGATTGAACAACTCGCGGCTAAGAATCCCCACCCGTTCTTAGACCACCTCTTGGCTCACCGTGAGTACCAGAAGATGAAGACCACCCTCGAAGGTCTAATCAAAACCGTGCAGCCGGATGGGCGCATCCACACCACGTTTAATCAGACGGTGACATCGACTGGCCGCCTGTCTTCTACCGAGCCAAATCTGCAGAATATCCCGGTGCGCACCGAAGCTGGGCGACAGATTCGCTCCGCGTTTGTCGTAGGCGAGCGCTACGAAGAACTTATGACCGCGGACTACTCGCAGATTGAGATGCGTGTCATGGCGCACCTCTCCGCTGACCCAGGCCTCATCGAGGCCTACAAGGAAGGCGAAGACCTACACAACTATGTTGGCTCTCGAGTCTTTGACGTTCCCGTTGACCAAGTGACACCCGAGCTGCGCCGCCGGGTTAAGGCCATGTCTTATGGGTTGGTATACGGACTTTCCGCTTTCGGTCTATCCCAGCAATTGGGCATTCCGGCGGGGGAGGCAAAGTCCATCATGGAAAGCTACTTTAAGCGCTTTGGCGGCGTGAAGAAGTACCTCGATGAAGTCGTGGTCCAAGCCCGCAAGGATGGCTACACGGCAACGCTCTTTGGCCGTCGCCGCTACTTGCCAGAGCTCAACTCCGATAACCGCCTAGCACGCGAGAACGCGGAGCGCGCAGCGCTAAATGCGCCGATTCAGGGCACTGCCGCGGACATCATTAAGGTGGCGATGATTCGCGTGGACCGTGCACTGCAAGGGATGAGGTCTCGCGTGCTGCTACAGGTTCACGATGAATTGGTAGTCGAAGTCGCCCCCGGTGAGGCCGACACGGTTCGAGAGATTCTCGAGCGAGAGATGGACTCAGCGATCGAGCTCAACGTGCCTCTAGAGGTCTCCGCCGGCGCAGGCAAGGATTGGGATGCCGCAGCCCACTAGCTCGGTTACTTTCTCCCGCCGAGAAAAGGCGCGCCTTAGGCTCGCCTCGCAAGGCCTAACCGTGCCGCGGTGGGAGAGTGCTGAGGAGGTGGTTCGCGCCTTCGGTGTAATACAAGGCCAGGACCTGCATACGGTGCGCCGGTCGCTGGCCTTGCGGGCGGAAGACCACTCAGATGCCGGAAATATTGTGCGTGGCTATCCCATGCGCAATACCCTCTTCGCGGCTTCTGTCAAGGATATAGGCTGGATAACTGAACTGTGCGCTAAAGGGCGCAAGGGTGACGCAGAGTTGCTGGCAGCGGTTAACAAGCTCATTGATCGTCCCCTTTCGCGTGCCGAGCTTAAGGAACGGGCGACCACAGCGTTGCCTGAAGTGCCTTTCTGGCATGTTGTGCGCGTAGCAATGGAAAGCGGTCACGCCGTCTACTGTGGAGCCGAGCAGCTCATCACACCAGTGGAGCTGCCGGGGATAGACGAAACTTTCAATGGAGATAAGGTCGCCGCTACCGCTGACCTAATGGTCCGGTATTTCCGCACTCATGGCCCAGCGACGCTGCGGGACTTTGCTTGGTGGACAAAGCTGCCGCAAAGACTAATAAGGCCAGCAGCTGAACACCTTCCGCCGGACATCGTGCAGTGTGGGGAAGATTCCCAGGACTTTGTTTCGGCTGAGGTAGTGGAAATGGCCGAAGCACGAAAGAAGCAATCGGTATTGCTGCTGGGGGCATTTGACGAGTACATCTTGGGTTATCAGGACCGTCTATTTGCGATGACGAAGGAAGTCCACGAGACACTCGTTCCTGGAAACCGAGGGGTATTTCGCCGCGCCATCGTGGTGGATGGACAGGTCCGCGGAACCTGGAATAAACAAGCTATTGAAGACCTGGGCATGCCTGACTATGCAGTGCGGAAGGTTCAGAAGTTATGGCGGGATGAGAACTAAGTTTTTTAGGTAGCCTCTTCTGCGCAGCAAAAGTTATGAGTGTGAGCCGAAAAGCCAAGAAGGGAATTGCTGAGCCGTGACGTTAGAAGACAAGACGAATAAGTGGACACTCCGCTTTATTTGAAAGCCTGTGGGCCATTCAAGTGAATCTTCCTGCAGCCGATATTAATGACCTCGGGCTAGCCCAATTTCTTGAAGAATATAAGGTTTCTGCAATTTCGTACCCGGTTTTGGCCGGGTGTTATTTTTTGATGGCCATGATCATGGCGCGCGTGGCGCCAAACCCTAAGGTCAGGCGATTGACGGCCGTTGGGGTGATGGTCATATCCACGGCACTTGCGTTCCTCTTTCCGTCCGCGTGGATGTTTGCTGCGTTGGTTATTTTCGCACTTGCTTATTACCTCTGGCCGCGAAAAGAAGGCGTGTCCATCTGAGGTCGGCGCTCGACTAGGCAATTGGCCAGCATGTCGAAGGGCGTCTGGCCGAAAGCAAGGACGCAGAGACTTAATGCGCCGAGTAATAACGGCATGACTATCGGCAAACCGGTCAGCGTGAGCAGCGAGAGTAGCAGCCAGGAATTGCGGAGGCAGGCTGCGCGCCATCCGGGGTGGGTAACGATGATCTCCAGCTTGAGCGACCATTTTCCCAGCGACGTCGCCTTGGTGGCTTCTGCCCATACGCGGTAGACGTAGAAGACTAGGGCGAGGGCCACGGCGTTGTAAACCTCGAGGGCTTGGCCGGTTAAGGGGGCGTCGGCAAGTACATTGATTGCCCAGCGCACCACAACGATGACGGCTGCTGCCAAGAAGGCGTCGATCCACCAGGCAAGGCCGCGGCGCAGGAGTAGGCCAATTCGATCCAGAATCATGCCCATAGGTTAGCGGCAATTCCGGCAGACGAAAATGATCGTGCCCGGGAATATCTCGCCGCGCTCCGGCGACCATTGGCCCCACGTAGTGGTGAGATCCTTAGGCCATTCGGGCTCGATGATGCGCTCAATGAGGTAGGGACCTTCACCCTGTAAAGCCTGAAACCAGTCGGCGATGGTGCGGTGGAACTCCGCATAGGTGAGGTTGCCATTGTGGTCTTGCTCCAGATAAGCGCGATCGAAATAGCTGATATCGGCGGTGAGATCGGTGGGGTCGTCGGGGAAAATCCAGCGCATCGGGTGGTTGGCCGAAAGGACAAAGCGACCGGTTGGTTTAAGAACGCGGGAGACTTCACTTAAGGCTAAGTCAAGGTTGGCAAGGAAGGGAAAGGCTCCGAACGCCGAAAATGCGGCGTCGAAGGAGTCGGTGGCGTAGGGGAGTGACAGTGCATCGGCCTGCGTTAAGGGGAGTCCGGGCGCAGCGTGGTTAAGCATGCCGCGGGAGATATCGAAGCCGGTGGCGAAGTGTGCGCGCGACTGCAGCCATTCGGTGCACGGGGCGGAGCCGCAGCCAATTTCGAGGACGGAGGAGGCCGAGACGTCGCCTAGCAAGTGTGCTTGGTCTTCGTGCAGCATTTCTGGGCACCAGTAAAAGGAAGATAGGTAGTCGGGGTGCTCGGCGTGGTAGTTGTCGGCGTCGCTATCCCAGTAGGCCTGGTTTGCGTGCGAGGGGGAAGTCACGGTGGAAGAAATTCCTTTGCGAAATAGTTGGTGCGCGTATTTGCCCTTTTAGCTGGACAGATGTAGGGTTGAACGTGCGTGTCTATGCCACGGGTTGTTCTAAGCCCCTGTAGGAAGGCTTTAAGCAATCACGAGGCGGGATCGATTATTTCTCTTTTTAGCTGCATTTGCGCAGCTTAGCAAGCTTTTTTCGAGAGACACGCAGTTGTCCAATTTCGATTTCCTACATTTATTCGGAGCATTTTTCAATATGCCATCTTCTAACACCCCGCAGGTTGCGATTAACGATATCGGAACCGCAGAGGACTTCCTCGCAGCTGTAGACGCCACCATCAAGTACTTCAACGATGGTGACATTGTCGAGGGTACTGTCGTCAAGGTTGACCACGACGAGGTACTGCTGGACATCGGATACAAGACCGAAGGTGTTATCCCTTCCCGCGAGCTGTCCATCAAGCACGACGTCAACCCGGACGAGGTTGTTGAGGTCGGCGATGAGGTTGACGCACTTGTTCTCACCAAGGAGGACAAGGAAGGTCGTCTGATCCTGTCCAAGAAGCGTGCGCAGTACGAGCGTGCATGGGGCGCCATCGAGGAGCTGCAGGCCAAGGAAGAGCCTGTTACCGGTACCGTTATCGAGGTTGTCAAGGGCGGCCTCATCCTGGATATCGGCCTGCGCGGCTTCCTGCCTGCATCCCTCGTTGAGATGCGTCGCGTCCGTGACCTGGAGCCGTACATCGGCCAGGAGCTGGAAGCAAAGATCATCGAGCTGGACAAGCAGCGCAACAACGTTGTCCTCTCCCGCCGTGCATACCTCGAGCAGACCCAGTCCGAGGTTCGCTCCGAGTTCCTGCACCAGCTGCAGAAGGGCCAGGTCCGCAAGGGCGTTGTTTCCTCCATCGTCAACTTCGGCGCCTTCGTCGATCTCGGCGGTGTCGACGGCCTGGTTCACGTTTCCGAGCTGTCCTGGAAGCACATTGACCACCCATCTGAGGTTGTCACCGTTGGTGACGAGGTAACCGTTGAGGTTCTGGACGTCGATCTGGACCGCGAGCGCGTTTCCCTGTCCCTGAAGGCTACCCAGGAAGATCCGTGGCGCGTATTCGCCCGCACCCACGCTGTGGGCCAGATCGTTCCGGGCAAGGTCACCAAGCTCGTTCCGTTCGGCGCCTTCGTTCGCGTCGAGGAGGGCATCGAGGGCCTGGTTCACATCTCCGAGCTGGCTCAGCGCCACGTCGAGGTTCCGGACCAGGTTGTCACCGTTGGCCAGGAAGTTATGGTCAAGGTCATCGACATCGATCTCGAGCGTCGTCGTATCTCCCTGTCCGTTAAGCAGGCAGACGAGGACTACACCGAAGAGTTCGATCCGTCCAAGTACGGCATGGCTGACTCCTACGACGAGCAGGGCAACTACGTCTTCCCTGAGGGCTTCGACCCTGAGACCAACGAGTGGAAGGAAGGCTTCGACGAGCAGCGTCAGGCTTGGGAGGCACGCTACGCAGAGTCCGAGCGTCGCTTCAACCTGCACACCGCTCAGATCGAGCGCAACCGCGCCGCAGCCGCTGAGGCTGCTGAGTCTGCAGAGTCCTCCAACTACTCCTCTGATTCCTCCGATGCAGCTCCGGCATCCGAGACTCAGGCAGAGGTTGGCGGCTCCCTGGCTTCCGACGAGCAGCTCGCTGCACTGCGCGACAAGCTGGCTGGCAACTAAAGCTTCCGCTTAGTTTCCGCTAAGCCTTAGGGCTTTGCTCACCGCCGCGCCCACTTCATCACCTAGATGGGGTGGGCGCGGCTTTTGTGATCTTATAGACAATTTGTGCAAACGTTTGCCAGATTGTTTACTGCCTCTAGGCGGTTGACCAGCGACGAAGTAAAGACAAATAGAAAAACTTCCTGGCAAGTCCACAAAACGGGCTTTTGTTCATGTGGGAATCCTCTTATACTCAAAGGTGACGTTATAGCCAGTGCAGTACTGGTTATAAGTGGTATCGAATTGAGGAGTAAGAAGTGGCATCTATCAAGGACACTTCCGCCCACATCGTTGAAAGTATTGGCGGCGCCGACAACATCACGTCGCTGACGCACTGTGCGACGCGCTTGCGCTTTCAACTTGCTGATGCGGGGAGAGTTGATCAAGAAAAGCTCGATAGCGATCCAGCGGTGCTTGGCACCGTGCCGCAGGGCGCTCACGGCTACCAGGTAGTCATGGGCGGCGGCGTTGCTGACTACTACAACGAGATCATCAAACAGCCCGGTGTGCATGCCTCCGGCGACAAAGAGGCGTCCTCCAAGAAGGAATATGACGGGGTTCGCGGTAAGTACGACTGGGTGGATTACTGCTTCGAGTTCCTTTCTGATACCTTCCGCCCTGTTTTGTGGGCGTTGCTCGGTGCCTCGCTCATCATCATGTTGCTGATCCTGGCAGACACCGCGCACATTCAGGATTTCCGCGCTCCGCTGGAGGAACAGCCGGAAGGCTTCCGCTTGGCTCACGCCATGTACCAGTCGGTCTTCTACTTCTTGCCGGTGATGGTCGGTGCGACCGCGGCCCAAAAGTTGGGTGCGAATATGTGGGTCTCCGCGGCTATTCCCGCAGCTCTGCTGACGCCTGAATTTATGTCGCTGGGTGAGCAAGGCGATACGGTCAACGTATTTGGCCTGCCGCTGGTTATTAACTCTTATGGCTCCCAGGTTTTCCCGCCCATTTTGGCCGCAATCGGCCTGTACTGGGTGGAAAAGGGGCTAAAGAAGATTATTCCTAGCGCGGTTCATATGGTCTTCGTGCCGTTCTTCTCTCTGCTCATTATGATTCCGGCAACGGCCTTCTTACTCGGCCCGTTCGGCATTGGTGTGGGCAACGGCATTTCCTGGATCCTGTACCAGATCAATGATTTCTCGCCGTTCATCCTAGCTATCGTTATTCCGCTGCTGTACCCGTTCCTCGTTCCGATGGGCTTGCACTGGCCGCTGAACGTCATCATGATTCAGAACATCGCAACCTACGGCTACGACTTCATTCAGGGCCCGATGGGCGCATGGAACTTTGCTTGCTTCGGCGTCGTAGGCGCGGTCATGGTTATCTCCTTCAGGGAGAAGAACAATGCCATGCGCCAGGTTTCTATCGGTGCCTTCGCTGCGGGCATGCTCGGTGGCGTGTCGGAGCCTTCCCTCTACGGTATCTTGTTGCGCTTCCGCCGCAGCTACTACCGGTTGCTGCCAGGTTGTGCGATAGGCGGCGCCATCATCGGTCTCTTCGATGTCCGCGCTGAGGCCTTCGTCTTTACCTCTGCGTTGACCACTGGCGCTATGACCCCGCAGCTGGGTTACGTACTTGGTATCGCGGCTGCGTTCCTTACCTCTTTCTTCCTGACCTTGTTCTTCGGCTACCGCACTGCAGAGGAAAAGCAGGCAGACTTGGAGCGCATCGCCCGCGAACAGGGCGAATCTGTGGAGGACGTAGCTGCTCGTTCGGAGTTTAAGCCCACCAATGCTGGGAAGGAAGAGTCCTCGAATGCGGGTGGCGCAGTTGCTGCCAGCGCTGCGGGCGCTGCTGCTACTGGTGTTGCCGCCAAGCAGGCTGGCAAGGACGACATCGTGCTGGATTCCCCTCTGGAAGGCGAGGCAGTAGATCTTTCGGAGGTTCCGGATCCTATCTTCGCAGGCGCAAAGCTGGGGCCTGGCATGGCTGTCCAGCCAACTGGCAATACCGTCTATGCGCCTGCCGACGGCAAGGTGCTCACCGTTCAAAAGTCCGGCCATGCGGTAGGCCTAAGCCTCGACAATGGCGTGCAGCTGCTCATTCACGTAGGTCTCGATACCGTTGAGCTGGGAGGCGAAGGCTTCGATGTGCACGTGGAAAAGAAGCAACGCATATCCGCAGGTGACAAGTTGATTAGCTTTGACCCGGAATTCATTCGTTCCAAGGGCTATAACTTGATTACTCCAGTTGTGGTCACTAACGCCACTAAGTTCGGCGCGGTCTCCGGCGAAGCCGGCCAGGTTACCCTGAATGATGATTTGCTCCGCATTTCACCGAAGCCAGAGGAAGCAGCGGAATAAGGGATCGCTGACACCTATAGCGACAGAGGAACCTCACATCATCGAGTATGGTGGGGTTCCTTTTCGCGTAGGGTGGCTGCCATGAAACTCATTGGGCTTACAGGTGGTATTGGCAGTGGCAAGTCAACAGTCGCGAGGATCTGCCGCGAACGCGGATGGGAAGTGGTCGATGCCGATGGCATTGCGCGCGACGTCGTCAAGCCCGGGCGGCCTGCGTTAGCGGAGCTGGTGTCAGCATTTGGAGAAGATATTTTGCTGGCAGATGGCAGCCTTAACCGCAAGGAATTGGCTCGGCGAGCCTTTGCGGACAACGAACACACCGAGTTGTTAAATTCCATTACCCATCCACGCATCCAAGCGGAAACGCAACGCCGATTCGCTGAGGCACGTGAAGAATGCTATGGCTTTGCCGTTTACGATATGCCGCTTTTGGTAGATAACGGCTTAGACAAAGACATGGACTACGTCATCGTGGTCGACGTGGCGGTAGAAGAGCGCGTCCGCCGCCTCGTAGCTTCACGCGGGTTGGAAGAGGAAGACGCGCGCCGTCGCATAGCAGCGCAGGTACCTGATGAGGTGCGATTGGCCGCGGCTACGCACGTCATTGACAACAATGGCACGTTGGAGCAGTTGCGCGCGCGAGCGGCCGAGGTCATGGACCGCATAGAAGCGGACTCTTAGATGCGGAGTCACCCAAACTTTAACCGTTGGGAGGTTAGAGTTTACGCAGTTTAGAAGTTGTGTTAACTTTCGCGTCTTAAGCTACTCGCCGTGGGAACGTGGGATACTGGACCTTTTGATAATCACGCAGCGCGAGAACTGCTCGCTGGCCTGCGTGATGGTTCTTTCGATCTCACAGCCTTTCAGAAGTCATGTGCCGAGGAGCCCTTAGACTCCGATGACGCGGAAACCATGATCGCGCTGGGCGCTCTGTTAAAGCTGAAGGCTGATGCACTGCCGGAAGGCATTCACCGCGAGGATCTTGCACCCCTGTATACACCGCAGTCTAAAGCATGGTTGCGTCGCCGCATTAATAGTGCAATGCGCCCAGAGACGTCTTCTGTCTATGCGCTGTGGGAGACCACCGGCGAGCTGGAAGAGTGGCTGCGCACCGCGCAGGACTCCTTGCCGTGAACATAGCTAGCCGCGCCATATAAGCAGTAGAGTAGTGGGCATGGCTTTTGCTGCTGAACATCCTCTTATTCCAAATTCCGAGCACCGCGTCGTCAGCGAGGTTGAGCGCACCCCAGGTGAGTTTCAGGTTGTCTCTGAATACGAACCGGCCGGCGACCAGCCCGCTGCTATTGCAGAGCTCAATGAGCGCCTCAACCGCGATGAGCGCGATGTAGTACTCATGGGTGCTACCGGTACAGGTAAGTCCGCCACAGCTGCGTGGTTGATCGAAAAACAGCAGCGACCCACGCTGGTGATGGCACCAAATAAGACCCTGGCAGCGCAGCTAGCGAACGAGCTGCGCCAACTTTTGCCGCATAACGCGGTGGAGTACTTCGTTTCTTATTATGACTACTATCAGCCAGAGGCTTATATTGCCCAGACGGATACCTATATTGAGAAGGATTCGTCTATCAACGAGGACGTAGAGCGCCTGCGCCACTCGGCCACCTCGGCGCTGCTGTCCCGCCGAGACGTGGTGGTTGTGTCCTCCGTGTCCTGCATCTATGGCTTGGGTACACCGCAGTCCTATTTGGATCGCTCGGTCATTATTTCCGTGGACGAGGAGCTAGACCGGGACCGCTTCCTCCGTTTGTTGGTGGATATCCAATACGAACGCAACGACGTAGGATTTACCCGCGGCACCTTCCGCGCCAAGGGCGACACGGTCGATATCATTCCGGCGTATGAGGAACGTGCGGTGCGCATTGAATTCTTCGGCGATGATATTGATTCTCTCTACTACATTCACCCCGTCACTGGCGATGTCATCGAGGAAGTAGATGAGGTGCGCATCTTTCCCGCGACCCACTACGTGGCCGGACCTGAACGCATGGAAAAGGCCGTAGCCGCCATCAAAGAGGAATTGGCCGAGCGCCTGGACGATCTAGAAAACCGCGGCAAACTGCTGGAGGCACAACGACTTCGCATGCGCACCGAATACGATCTAGAAATGATCGAGCAGGTAGGTTTTTGCTCCGGCATCGAGAACTACTCCCGCCACGTCGATGACCGTCCAGCCGGCTCCGCGCCGGCAACGCTGCTGGATTACTTCCCCGAAGATTTTCTCACCATTATTGACGAGTCTCACGTCACGGTCCCACAGATCGGCGGCATGTTCGAGGGCGATATGTCCCGCAAGCGCAACCTAGTGGAATTCGGCTTCCGTCTGCCCTCCGCAGTGGATAACCGCCCGCTGACCTTCGATGAGTTTGAACAACGCGTGGGACAAACCGTCTACATGTCCGCCACCCCTGGCGACTTTGAACTTACGTCCTCGGACGGTGAGTACGTGGAGCAGGTGATTCGACCAACTGGTCTGGTGGATCCGAAGGTTACCGTCAAGCCTACGAAGGGCCAGATTGATGATCTCATCGATGAGGTACGCACCCGCATTTCGCAGCAAGAGCGAGTACTGGTGACCACGCTGACTAAGCGCATGGCAGAAGACCTCACCGATTACTTGTTGGAGCAAGGCATTAAGGTGCGCTACTTGCACTCGGATATCGATACCTTGCAGCGCCTCGAGCTTTTGCGGCAATTGCGCCTCGGCGAGTTTGATGTGCTGGTGGGCATTAACCTCCTGCGTGAGGGCCTTGACCTCCCCGAGGTGTCGCTCGTTGCCATCTTGGATGCAGACAAGGAAGGCTTCTTGCGCTCTACCACCTCGCTCATCCAGACCATTGGCCGTGCTGCCCGTAACGTCTCTGGCGAGGTGATTATGTATGCCGATAAAATCACCGATTCGATGCAGGAGGCAATCGAGGAGACGGAGCGACGCCGCGAAAAGCAAATAGCCTATAACAAGGAACACGGCATTGACCCGCAGCCTTTGCGGAAGAAGATTGCCGATATCCTTGACCAAGTCTATGAAGACGGCGGAGACGAAGAGTCTAACTCTGATCCCTCTACAGTGGTGGAGAAGCGGGATATTTCCAGCATGGCTACCGATGAGGTGCAGGCGCTTATCGATGACCTCTCGGCCCAAATGGGTGCCGCCGCGCGCGAGCTTAAATTTGAACTGGCTGGTCGTCTGCGCGATGAGATTGCTGATCTAAAGAAGGAATTGCGTGGATTGAAGGAAGCGGGAATTTAGTTTTCTCCCCCTGAAAGTGATGATTGGCTCCGAGGGTACTTTTCTAAAAGGCTGCGCTAGTTATACTGGATAAGTGCCAGAAGCGCCGTTTAGTTGTCACTGCGAAATAGTTCAACTGCAAGGAGAATAATGCTTACTTATAAAAACATTGCCGTCGGCACCGATGGCTCTGAAACCTCCCTGCGCGCAGTCCGCGCTGCGGCGTCCATGGCACGGGCGTACGACGCTAAGCTGATTATTATCTCAGCTTTTTATAACCACGCTGGATCCATGCTTGGTGCTCCGAGGGGCGACGAAGCCGGTCTGCCCGTTGTAAGTGAGGACATGGCCGGTACCTACCTGACCAATGCCACCCGTATCGCCGAGTCGGAGGGTGCGGAACACATTGAGATCGTAGGGAAATCTGGAGACCCAGTAAAAGCCTTGTTGGAAGTAGGCCAGGACTATGACGTGGACCTGTTCGTGGTGGGAAACCGCGGCGTGAATTCCGTTCGTGGTCGAGTCTTCGGTTCTGTCCCAACGGAACTAACCCACAAGTCAAAAGTGGACGTCGTCGTAGTTAATACCAGCGAGAAACGTTAATCTTTTTTCGTTGTTACACTGGCAGTAATGCCTCTGTAGGCTAAATAAACACTCTGGGTACACACCCACAAAGAAAGGTCATCATGAGCGACTACAACTCGATCGTTGTCGGTACTGACGGTTCTAAGTCTTCTCTCCTCGCTGTAGAGCGAGCAGCTAAGATCGCCGCTGCTTTCGATTCCAATCTGATTATCGGTTGTGCTTACTACGAAAACCAGGAGCAGGCTTCCAAGACCCTGCGTCAGGATTCGGTAACCATTTTGGGCGATGAGAAGGCGGAGGAAAACCTCCAGGAGGCTAAGGCGCACGCTGAGAAGTTCGGCGCTTCCAAGGTCGAAACCGCTGTTCGCCCGGGCACCCCAGTGCAGGCCCTGATGTCCATCGTCAACGACAACGATGCTGACCTGCTTATCGTGGGCAACCGCGGCATCAACTCCCTGACCGGTCGCCTGCTGGGCTCCGTGCCAGCAGACGTTGCTCGCCAGTCTGACTGCGATGTAATGATCGTTCACACCGTCAGCTAAAAGCGGGGATAAAACCCGCCTTGGTCTTGTTCTGGAAAGACCAAGGCGGGTTTCGTCGTTAAGCGCAGCTTAGTCCTTAGGGTGTGCGGCGTTGAATGCGGCGGCGATGGCGTTACCGTTCGCGCCCTGAATCAAGGGGATAGAGAAGTGGCCCTCCTCATTGGCATCGGCCAAAGGGCTCAGGGAACCGTGGGAGAGCAACTGCTCCTGCGGGCTGAGATTGCGGATGAGCACAGAGTGAATCCGGTCCGGATGCTCATTAGCCACATCGCCGTAGGTCAATGGATCATGTTGTCCGTCATCGCCAATGAGAATCCATTGCATATCCGGGTAGGCAATGAGCAGATTGCGCAGCTGAACACGCTTGTGCTCCTGACCGCTGCGGAACAGTCCCGTTTCCGTTGGGCCCCAGTCCGTCAGCAGCATGGGGCCCGCGGGGAAACCATGGTGAGACAGGAATTTCTTGAGCGAGCCAAAGGTATTCCAAGCGCCCGTAGAAAGATAAAACACTGGGGCTTGAGGGAAGCGTTGTTGTAGTTGAGCATAGAATTCGGCCATTCCGGGAACGGCCTGTCGCTTGCTAGGGCGCTTGGCCCAGGAATTCCACGCCGCGGTGAGCGCACGCGGCAGCCACGTGACAAGCACCGTGTCATCGATATCGCTAACAATGCCGATCTTGGCCGCCGGATCAACGATAAGTAGTTGGACCTCCACGGCATTCGCGTTTGCGGCCTCGATTGTTGCTGTATGCCACCCGGGCTCTAATTCGTGGTCATAGACTAGTAAGTCAATGTATCCGTTTCGATCGGTGGTGCCGGCGACAGTCTTTTCCCCAATAGTTACCGAAACGTCGTGGTGTCCTACTTGAATGGTAAGAAACTGCTGGTAGCCGGGTTCGCCCCACGTATCCCTCTTGCCTTCATCAGGATCGTGCATGAGTACGCGGCCGAAGACTCTCACCTGATCGGTGGTGCCATAACCTGTATATCCCACAATCAGGGGCTGCCATCCACGCCGTTGGGAGCGCTTCAAAGTAATGGAGTTTAGTGAGCTTTCAGCTTTGCGCATGATGTCAGATAAGGCCATGGCATAAAGCTTACGGGAGCCTAAAGAACTTCGCCGCAGTCACCAACGAGCGTGAGCGATTGAGTGGCACGAGTGATGCAGACATAGAGGTTCTGCAGTCCCTGTGGGGAGGCGTCCACGATGCGCTGCGGATCGAGCACGACCACGTGGTCAAACTCGAGGCCCTTGTAGTGCTCCGCCGTAGCGGCGTCAATAACCGCTGTGAGCCTGCCGTCCTCTTCGCTGTGTACTCCAGGGGTGTATGTGCCGTGCTCAAGCCGGCGGACCTGCACTCCATCACGGATGGCTGTCGCCGGAATGGCGTCAGGGTTAATCATTTCCAATAGTCCATTGGCCAAATCCGTGATGGGTTGCGGGGTGCGATAGTTGACGGTAAGAAAATGGTGACGAAAGCGTTGAGCCACAAAGGGCTCGAGGGCCTCGCCCCAGTCATCAACACCTGCTGGGGAACCAGTCTGGGAGGTATCACCCACCAAAGTCATCCACCGGGAAGGGCAGCGGCGGAAGAGCATTCGCCACTCCATAGGTGTTAATTCTTGGGCCTCGTCCACGATGATGTGACCATAAGCCCACGTATGGTCTTCGCGGGCGCGTTGGGCAGTGGTGCGTTTATCGCGTACCTCCTGGCGGTGCGCCAGGGTCTCGGCGTCGATGACATCGTGGGCAGAGAGGATTTCTGCTTCAAACATGTCATCATCATTATCTGTGGACTCGGAGGAGGACAAGATATCCAATGCGTCTTCCGCATCAGCCACTTGCTCACGCCACGCGGCATCATCGGCTGCCTTCTTTTCTTCAGGGTTGGGCAGGCCGATGAGGACGGCAAGCTCGTCTAACAAGGCCGCATCCGAATCCGTCCATGCTCGTCCCTCTGCCCGGTAGAGCGCTTCTTGGGTTTCTTCGTCATATCCGTGCGCGGCAGAAGCGATGCGCTCGCGCGAGGAGACTAGAGCAGCAAGTACATCTGTGGGGTGTAGTTCGGGCCAAAACTCATCGATCAAGGCAGTGACGGCCGCGTCCTCAGCAAGGTCATCGTGGAATTGATCGACATCGGCGCGCGAAAGAAGATTCTTTCCGCCAAGCGGATCGGCACCTACCGTGTCTGCCATCTGCTGGGCTAGGTCTTCTACGAGGTGCTCAATGAAGGCACCACGCGCCTCATTGTGTGGCTTTCGCGAGCGCCGAGCACGTGTGCGGGCGCTTTTCACCATGTTTGGCGTGACGCTTAGGGTAAGGCCGTCGATTGCGAGCTCACGGGGGGCGTCGGGAAGCAGCTGGTAGTCCTTGACCGCGGTGGAGAGGATTTCCACCATGGCGTCGCTACCCTTGATTTCCCGAGCTACGAGGTCTTCCTCGTGGCCTGGTTCAATTCCAGGGAAGAGCCCGCCAATGGTTGAGAGCACCACGCCGGTCTCACCCAGTTCGGGGAGCACGCGCGAAATATAGTCCAAGAAGCTGCTATTGGGGCCAACGATGAGTACGCCCGTGGCAGAAAGTAGCTCGCGGTGGGTATAGAGCAGATAAGCAACGCGATGCAGCGCAACTGCGGTTTTACCGGTACCGGGGCCGCCTTCTACCACCATCACGCCGCGGGTGTTATCGCGGATAATCTCGTCCTGCTCCCGCTGAATGGTCTCCACAATGGAGGCCATGTGGCCCGTGCGGGCTCGCTGCATAGCGTGATAGAGAGCGGATTCGCTCGCTACGCCGGTCTCTTCTTCACGCACGCCAGGGCCAGACAGAACCTCATCATGAATGCCGGTGACGGTGCGCCCTTTGGTCCGGATATGGCGGCGGGTGTGTACGCCTTCTGGTTGGGCGGTGGTAGCGAGATAAAAGGGCCGTGCCATGGGGGCACGCCAATCTAGAAGGAGCGTGCGGTAGTCATCTTCACGCGCATCGAGTCCCATGCGGCCGATGTAGCGGCGATCTAGGCCTTCCGAGGTGGGATTGTCACCTGGGGCATCGATGTCGATGCGGCCAAAGACCAAACCCATTTGGGCCACATTGAGACGATCCAGCTTGGCTTGGAGCCCGTGGTATTCCGTTTCGCGGCGCACCAAGGCATCCGCGTCCGGGGTGGAAGGATCTACGTCCGCCTGCACCTCATTAAGCCGTTCATTTGCCGCGGTCACCTCATCGTCGAGGCGGGAGAATAGGCCGTCCACATAATCTTGCTCCGTAGCGATGGCTTCGCGCTCCGAGGAACCTGCGGCCGCCGCGTGCTTATTGGATGCTGAGTTCACGTGACTCCTTGGTGATTGGACGTTGATGGGGTGGAAGGTGCCGGGCACGCTGTCCGGCGAGGGGGAGAGATGAGTTTAGACTCTGCTGTGACAAAGAACAACGGCCCAGCATAAGGCTGGGCCGTTGAGTCATCGCCGAGATAGTCGGCCGAGGAAGATGTGGCTACTTAGAGCGCTTTTCCAGCTTCTTGATAGCTGCCTCAATCTTCTTATTTGCCTCCTGCTGTAGCTTGTCAGCGTGCTTGGAGGCCTTCTTGTTTGCGCGCTTGGACTTTGCGCCATCCAGCTTGGCGACGGCCTTATCGGCACGTGCCTGAGCCTTGGTAGCTGCCTTCACCGCACGGGTACGGGCGATGTCGCGATTAGCCTGCGCGGTCTCGAGCCAGTCACCCTTATTGTCTTCAACGTAAGTCTTGGCGTTGTCGACCGAGTCCTCAATGAAGGACTTGGCGTTGCCCAGCAAGTCGCGGCCAGACTCCTGCCAATCGTCCTTGTTGTCCTCTACGTAGGTCTTGGCATCGTCAACATAGGACTTTGCGGTATCTAGCAGACCACGGCCGGTGGACTGCCAGTCATCCTTGTTGTCGTCTACGTAAGCCTGTGCCTTGGCAGAGGTCTCGTTGATCCAGTCGCCGGCCTTGGAAGACAGCTCGTTAGCACGGGCAGAGAGCTCTTCGCGCTTCTGCTCGGATTCAGACTTAGTAGGCAGCGCCTGCTGAATCTTTTTGTTGGTGCGCTTGCCGGCCTTCTGTGCGCGCCAACGCAGGGAAGGCTTGCCCTCGGTGTCCTGGGTAGCGATAAACAGTGCGCCGAGCAAAGCGGTGTTGGTAACGAATCCGTTGCGGCGGGATTCCTTGTCTTCCTTGTTGTCTGCAGCCCAGAAGTTGTTCTTGCCAATCAGGTTGGGCAGGGTAGCAGCGGCCAGCACCGCAGCGGAAGTGCGCGGTGCCTTGCCCAGAGCCAAGGTGGAGCCGGCGCCTACCTTAGCGCCGCCAATCGCGCGGGTAACTAGTTCTGGGTCATTGGGGATGTAGCCCTGGTACTCAGAAGGAACGGCCTTGCGCACGGTCTTGAGAAAACCCTCGGTTTCCTTCACGTGCTCGGACGCGTTGCGCAGGTTGTCTACGCCTTCCCATACAAATACGGATGCCAGCATGGGGCGGGCAAGCTTGCGAATCATAGTCCTTAAAGCTCCTTAGCTCGTTGTTCTAGACCTATCGTGTGCTAGACCATTGTACGCGGAAATTAGCCACTGGATCACCAGCGGCGTTCCCACCAGTCACCAAGCTTGGGGCGCTCCTCGCCCAAGGTCGTGGACTTGCCGTGTCCCGGGCGCACGATCGTATTGTCGGGGAACTCATCAAAGATGCGCGCCGTAACGTCCTTATAAAGGCGTACGAAGTCACCCTCAGAGGTGGTCTTGCCCAGGCCGCCGGGGAAGAGGGAATCGCCTACGAAGAGATTGGTGACGCCATCGATGCTTGCAACCAGAGCTGCCCCGCCGGGGGTGTGGCCGCGCAAGATGATGACTGGCAGCTGAAGACCCGCGAACTCGATGGAATCGCCCTCGCGCAGCTCCACGTCTACCTCAGCCGGGATGGCGGGGGAATCCAAGAAGGAGGCGTAGTGAGTGGCACCCGTTTCGGACAAAATCTCCTCGAGCGCGCGCACGTGATCCCAGTGGCGGTGCGTCGTGAGAACCGCGGTAATTTTCACTCCAGCTTTGCGGGCCATGTCGAGGATTGCGGGGGCGTCATCGGCGGCGTCGACAAGCAAGCCCTCTTCGCCCGCCTGTAGGAGGTAGCAGTTATTGTTCATTTCGGACACGGAAATCTGATGTAGCTCAAGCTCGTTAGTCATGTTTCCTAGCCTACGGGTACATTCGAGGGGAGATTGCAATCCCTAGTACTGGAGGTCTGAGCACAGTGGCTGATCGTTTGGTGGTGCGCGGTGCCCGCGAGCACAACCTCAAGGGCGTGGATATCGATATCCCCCGCGATAAAATGGTTGTTTTTACCGGTCTATCCGGCTCCGGTAAATCTTCGCTGGCCTTTGACACCATCTTCGCTGAAGGTCAGCGACGCTACGTGGAATCCTTGAGTTCTTATGCCCGCATGTTCTTAGGGCAGATGGACAAGCCGAACGTGGAATTTATTGATGGCCTGTCACCCGCGGTGTCCATTGATCAAAAATCCACCAACCATAATCCACGTTCTACGGTGGGCACGATCACGGAGATCTACGACTATCTGCGCTTGCTATTTTCCCGTGCTGGTACCCCGCACTGTCCAAAATGCGATGCGGTGATTGAGCGCCAAACACCGCAGCAGATTGTGGATGCGGTGCTGGATCTGGAAGAAAAACTGAAATTCCAGGTGCTTGCACCGGTAGTGCGTAAGCGCAAGGGCGAGTTTGTGGATCTTTTCCAAGACCTGTCGGCTCAGGGTTATTCCCGCGTGCGAGTGGATGGAGAGACCCATCAGCTCAGCGATCCTCCCAAGCTAAAGAAGCAGATCAAGCATAATATTGAGGTAGTGGTTGACCGTCTGCAGGTAAAGGCCTCGCAGAAGCAACGCTTAACGGATTCGGTGGAAACGGCCCTGCGCTTGGCGGATGGCCTAGTCACCATCGAGTTCGTGGATAGGGAAGAGCTCACCCACACGTACTCGGAGAAGGCCGCCTGCCCGAATGGCCATACGCTGACCATCGAAGAGTATGAGCCCCGTGCTTTTTCTTTCAATGCCCCGTTTGGTTCTTGCCCGGTGTGTGACGGTTTAGGTACCAAGCTGGAAGTCGATGTTGACCTGCTTATTCCGGATCCAGAGGCCCCGGCGGTTGATGCGATTCAGCCGTGGCACTCCTCTCCCAACTCCCGCTACTTTGTCAAGCTAGTGGAGGGACTGGGGAAGGCAATGGGGTTTGACCCTAAGACGCCAGTGAACGAATTGACCGAGGAGCAGCGCCACGCGCTCATCTATGGCACGGACGAGGAGGTGCAGGTTCGGTACAAGAACCGCTACGGGCGCCAGCGCAATTGGACCGCGCCGTTTGAGGGCGCGACCGGTTTCATTCACCGCAAGCTGGAAACGACCGATTCTCAGTCCCAAAAAGACCGCCTGCTGCAGTACACCCGCCGCGTGCCGTGCAGCACCTGTAAAGGCACGCGCTTGAAGCCGGAGATCTTGGCTGTCCGCTTGGCTTCTACTACTCATGGTGAGCAGTCCATTGCGGGACTGTGTGCGCTTTCGATTGAGGATGCCTCTGAATTCCTGGACTCTTTGGTGCTGGGACAGCGCGAGGAAATCATTGCCGGGGCGGTACTCAAGGAAACCCAGGCTCGGTTGCGCTTCCTTCTGGACGTTGGTCTGAATTACCTGACGCTGGATCGCGGCGCATCCACGCTTTCGGGCGGCGAGGCACAACGCATCCGTTTGGCCACGCAGATTGGTTCCGGTTTGGCCGGTGTACTTTACGTGCTCGATGAACCTTCCATTGGCTTGCACCAACGCGATAACCACCGGCTTATTAAGACGCTGCAGCGTTTGCGCGATATTGGCAATACCCTCATTGTGGTCGAGCATGATGAAGACACCATTCGGGAGTCCGATTGGCTCGTAGATGTGGGCCCGCGTGCCGGTGAATATGGTGGCGAGGTGGTCTACCAAGGCGAACCGGCAGGAATTGAAAAGGTAGAGGAGTCCCTGACTGGCCAGTATCTATCTGGCAAGAAGGTGCTCGCCGTCCCGGATCACCGCCGCGAGATCGACAAGGACCGCACCCTGAAAGTCGTGGGTGCGCGCGAGAATAACCTCAAGGGCATAAACGTCGAAATCCCGCTGGGAGTGCTGGCGTGCATTACCGGCGTGTCCGGCTCGGGTAAATCCACCGTGGTCAATGAGATTTTGGCCAAGACTTTGGCCAATAAGCTCAACCGTGCCCGCCAGGTCCCCGGCCGTGCCCAGCGCGTCGAGGGTGTGGAGCACCTAGATAAGCTGGTCCAGGTAGACCAGAGCCCGATTGGCCGTACCCCGCGTTCCAACCCAGCAACCTACACGGGCGTCTTTGACAAGATCCGAAACCTTTTTGCCGAAACCCAGGAGGCCAAGGTCCGCGGTTACAAGGCCGGCCGCTTCTCCTTCAACGTCAAGGGTGGGCGCTGTGAGGCATGCCAAGGCGATGGCACCATCAAGATCGAGATGAACTTCCTGCCGGACGTGTATGTTCCGTGTGAGGTGTGTGAGGGCGCTCGCTATAACCGCGAGACCTTGGAGGTGCACTACAAGGGCAAGAACATCGCCGAGGTACTCGACATGCCAATTTCTGAGGCAGCGGACTTCTTCGAGCCCATCAACTCGATTCACCGCTACCTTGCCACGCTTGTCGACGTCGGCTTGGGCTACGTTCGCCTCGGCCAAGCCGCTACTACGCTTTCGGGCGGTGAGGCGCAACGCGTTAAGCTCGCCTCGGAGCTGCAAAAGCGCACCAACGGTAGGACCATCTACATCTTGGACGAGCCGACCACTGGTCTGCACTTTGAGGACATTCGCAAGTTGATGTTGGTTATCCAAGGCCTCGTAGACAAGGGCAATTCGGTGCTTGTCATTGAGCACAACCTCGATGTCATCAAGGCTGCGGACTGGATCGTGGATATGGGGCCGGAAGGCGGTGCCGGCGGTGGCACCGTAGTCGCCCAGGGCACCCCGGAAGATGTTGCGCAGGTGGAAGGCTCCTATACCGGAAGGTACCTAAAAGAAATGTTGAAGTAGGGGCACAATGAATAGTTACCGCCTCGGCGTTAGCCTGCTGGCAGCGCTCACTCTGTTTACGCTGAGCGCCTGCTCTAGCGATCCTGAGACCGGGAAGGCCTCAGCGCCCGCGACGGCCTCTCCGGCACTCAACCCGGACTCAGTGCGCACACAGCTTGACCGTGCAGTGGACAAGACCGCAAGGAAGTACCACGCCAAGGTTGGGGTCGCTATTTCAGCCGGCGATGACACCATTGCTGTGGGCGATAAGGGCAAGGGCCCTGTCTGGTCCACCATTAAGGTGCCGATCGCCATCGCGGCGCTGAAAGACGGCGCGGATAAAAGCCTGGTTGACTTGGCAATCAAGGAATCCGATAACGATGCCGCCTACTCCTTGTGGTCCCAGGTGCAATGGCACGAAGGCTCCGCCGATAAGGCCGTAGAGGAATTGCTCGAAGACTATGGATCGCACGCGGATATCCATAACACCGCCTTCGGCTACTCCACGTGGTCATTGAAAGACCAGGCAGTCTTCGGTGCTGAATTGCCTTGCATTGAGGAGGCGGACTACGTCCACAAGGTACTCAAAGACATTGTGTCCTGGCAGAAAATTGGCCTGTCGAAAGAGAAGCGAACCCGCGCCAAAAGTGGCTGGGGCTTGGACGAGGACGAAAATGAGTACACCTACCGCCAATTTGGTGTTCATGAGGTTACCGGAAAGCGCATCAGTGTCGCGTTATCTGTGGTTACCGATGGCGAGGATTATGCCAAAGCTGAGCCAGCGGTAAAGTACCTCGCCCAAGAAATGGTGGGCATCGTTGATAAAGGGGTAAAGAAGGGCATTATTAAACCAGCTGCCCATTGCAAGGACAGCTAAGCGAGTTGCGATTTGGTGGAAAGGGTAGAAGCTGCTATCCTCAAAGCCACTACCGCCCATGACGCCTTTTCAAGGTTTGTGGGTCACAAGCGGAGTATCTCCCACCCGATGCCGCGAACACCGTTCGTAGGATAAAGGTAAAGGTAACCAAGCAAACGTGCTTGGCACTGTGAGAACTCCCGGCTGTCTTTGGCAGACCGGGTTTGATTCGTTTGTGGTCCCGGTAGGTGAACTACTTACTCATACACCCCCTAATCGAGGAGAACCACAATCAGCGCTGAAGCTCGCATCAATGAGCGTATCCGAGTACCCGAGGTCCGTTTGGTAGGCCCCGGTGGTGAACAGGTGGGCATCGTCCGTACTGATGATGCTCGCAAGCTTGCATACGAGGCTGACCTTGACTTGGTTGAGGTCGCCCCGAAGGCAAAGCCCCCAGTGGCCAAGATCATGGACTACGGCAAGTTCAAGTACGAGCAGGCTCAGAAGGCTCGCGAAGCCCGTAAGAACCAGCAGCAGACCGTGGTTAAGGAACAGAAGTTCCGCCCGAAGATCGATGATCACGATTATGAGACCAAGAAGGGTAACGTAGTTCGCTTCCTCGAGAAGGGATCCAAGGTCAAGGTGACCATTATGTTCCGTGGCCGTGAGCAATCGCGTCCGGAGCTGGGTTTCCGCCTCTTGGAGCGTTTGGCTGATGACGTCGCTGAAGTTGGCGTTGTTGAGTCCCGCCCCAAGCAGGATGGTCGCAATATGACCATGGTTTTGGGTCCGGTTCGCAAGGGCAAGAAGTAGACCAGATTCCACGTAGGATTTAAGGACTTAATACTCATGAAGCAGAAGACCCACAAGGGCACCGCAAAGCGTATCAAGGTGACCGGTTCCGGCAAGCTGCGCCGTGAGCAGGCTGGCCGCCGCCACCTGCTGGAGGGCAAGCCGTCCAAGCGTACCCGTCGTCTGAAGGGCACCGAGGCAGTCGCACAGCCTGACACCAAGCGCGTCAAGCGCCTGCTCGGCCGCGCATAATAGCGCCGAATCAACCCACATCCGCCATCACAATTCGAATTAAGGAAGTATCACTGTGGCACGAGTAAAGCGCTCAGTTAACGCAAAGAAGAAGCGTCGCGCGATTCTGAAGTCCGCTAAGGGCTACCGCGGCCAGCGTTCCCGCCTGTACCGTAAGGCGAAGGAGCAGTGGCTGCACTCCATGACTTACGCTTACCGCGATCGTCGCGCTCGTAAGTCTGAGTTCCGTAAGCTGTGGATCCAGCGCATCAACGCTGCTGCCCGCATGAACGACATCACTTACAACCGTCTCATCCATGGCCTGCGCCTGGCTGAGATCGAGGTTGACCGCAAGATTCTGGCTGAGCTTGCTGTCAATGACTTCGAGGCATTCTCCGCACTGTGCGAGGCTGCCAAGGCTGCCCTGCCTGAGGACGTTAACGCTCCTAAGGCTGCCTAGTTACTAGGAATACAACGCCCGTTTTTCCGGCTTATGTGCCAGGCGAAGCGGGCCTTGTTGGTTTTACGCTCTATCTGTCTAGTGAGCTCGGCCTCGCATGCTACATTGGGTCGAGACCCCGAGTAACCCCGAGACCGAGGAGCAGATTTCCCTGTGACAAACCCAAATGGTGGCTACCAACCAGAAAACGGCGAGTATTCTGGACACTCCTATGACAACAACCAGGGCCAGCAGTACAACCCTTATAACCAGCAGGCCGATTACCAGCCGCAGTACAACCAAGGCTATGCACCACAACCGAATATGGGTTCCTATCCGGTGCAGCAGCAGTATGTGGCGCAGGGACCACAAAAGTCTTGGATCGCGACTTTGCTTCTGTGCTTTTTCTTGGGCTCCTTCGGCGCGCATAACTTTTATACCGGCCGCACGAGCTTTGGCGTAGCGCAGCTGGTGCTTAATATCTTGGGCTGGGCTACTTTCTGGTTCTTGCTCGGATTCGCGTTTTGGGCCATCGTCGGAATTTGGGTCTTTATTGAGTTCATTATGATCATTGTCGGCGCCGGTGATTACGATAAGGACGCCCGCGGCGTGCCACTAGCTAAGTAGCACCCAACATTGTGATCCTGTTGCCAAATCGGCAACAGGACTTTTATTTTGCTTACGCAGCAGGGGCTGAGCCTGGGGATAGGCAACTAGTAGGTAGGGTAGGAGCCATGAATTTGGATTTTGACTCTGCCTTTACTGAACGCACTCCGCGCATTGTTAACGCAGCCAAGCTGCACCGTGCGGCTAACCGGAAGAAGGCGAAGCAGTTCCTGATTGAGGGAGAAAACGCCGTAGATGCCGCGGTGTCTACAGGCGCGGCTGTCGATGTTTTCGTCACTGAAAAGGCCGCAGAACGCTTCGGTGACATTATTACCGCCTGTGGATACATGGGGGTGTACGTACATCCCATTACCGATAAAGCGGCTAAGCATTTATCTGATACCGCCACCACCACGGGGCTTTTCGCGCTATGCAAGCCAGTGCTGTGGTCCGCGGGCAAAATCCTTAACGGCAAGCCAAGTTTGGTCTCTGTTCCCGTGCTCACTTCGGAGCCGGGCAATGCAGGCACGTTGATTAGGACTTCCGACGCCATGGGCGCAGATGGAGTAATTTTTGCGGGCGAGACGGTCGATCCCCTCAGCTGCAAGGTAGCGCGCGCCTCAGCCGGTTCGCTATTTCATGTCCCAGTAGCGCGGGATCCCAATATCAAAGACGTTTTGGGGCAGCTGCGTAAATCAGGCATGCAGATTGTGGCGACAGCCGCCGATGGGGAAGTCGACCTCGCAGAGGCAGATCTATCTCAGCCAACGGCGTGGCTTTTTGGCAACGAGGCCCACGGGTTGGGCGAGCTACTGGAAGAAGCCGATATGCGGGTGCGTATTCCGCTACGTGGGCGCGCAGAGTCACTCAACCTAGCGACCGCGGCGAGTATCTGTCTTTATGAGTCAGCAAAAGCCCAAGAGCACAGCTAAGCAGATCCCCGAATGAAAAGGGGGTCCCTGGGGCGGTCGGACTAGCCGGGACAGAGTAAGATTGCACGCGTTAGTTTTCGCGCGAGAAGAAGGTACGAAGTACGTGTCCGATACACCGCAGATCGAATTGACCGAAGAGGCTCTTGGGGCCGCGGCCGAAAAGGCTATCGCAGCCTTTGACGCAGCCGAAACGCTCGATGAGTTGGCTGCAGCCCGCCGCGAGCACCTAGGAGATGGCGGCTATATTCCGCAGGCTCGCCAGTCATTGGGGCAGCTGCCCAAGGACCAGCGCAAGAGCGCTGGCAAGGCTGTCAACATGGCCCGCGGCAAGATGGAAAAGCGCTTTGCCCAGGTTAAGGACGTCTTGGAGCAAAAGGCCCGCGAGGAGCAGTTGCGAGCAGAGACCGTAGATGTGACGGTTCCTACCACTCGCACCCAGACTGGTGCGCTTCACCCGATTACCGCACTGTCGGAACGCATTGCGGATATTTTCGTCGGCATGGGCTGGGAAATCGCGGATGGCCCCGAGGTTGAGGCGGAGTACTTTAACTTCGACGCTTTGAACTTTAAGCCGGATCACCCAGCGCGTACCCTGCAGGATACGTTCCACGTCTCCGGCGAGGGCTCTAAGCAGGTGCTACGCACGCACACCTCTCCGGTACAGGTGCGCACGATGCTGGAGCGCGATGTGCCGCTGTATATCGCTTGCCCAGGTCGCGTATTCCGCACCGATGAGCTGGATGCCACCCACACCCCGGTTTTCCACCAGGTAGAAGGTTTGGCCGTGGATAAGGGCCTGACCATGGCTCACCTGCGCGGCACCCTTGAGCACTTGGCCAAGGTGTTGTTCGGTCCGGAGACTACGACGCGCATGCGCGTGAATTACTTCCCGTTCACCGAGCCCTCTGCCGAGGTTGATGTGTGGTTCCCGAATAAGAAGGGCGGCGCCGGTTGGATCGAGTGGGGCGGCTGCGGCATGGTGAATCCCAATGTGCTGCGCGCCGTTGGTGTTGACCCAGAGGAATACACGGGCTTTGCCTTTGGCATGGGCCTCGAGCGCACGCTGCAGTTCCGCAATGGCTTGACCGATATGCGCGACATGGTCGAAGGCGATGTCCGCTTCACCCTGCCGTTTGGCGTGCAGGCTTAAAACCCAGAAAGGATAGACACACTAATGCTTATTTCCCAAGACTGGGTCACCCGCATCCTGGGCGCTAAGAACCCTGGTTGGAACGTTTCCGCTGCTGATATGGACTCCGGATTCGTGCGCGTCGGTTTTGAAACCGAAGGTTATGCTGCTGTTCCGGAGAGCACCGGTCCGCTGGTCATCGGCCAGGTGGTAGAGATCGAGGAACTTACTCAGTTCAAAAAGCCCATCCGCTACTGCCAGGTGAATGTTGGCCAGGCTAATGGGACCGGCGAGCTGCAGGGCATCATTTGCGGTGCTCGTAGTTTCCGTTTGAATGACTATGTCGTTGTGGCGCTTCCGGGCTCGGAACTGCCAGGTGGCTTTAAAATTGCGGCTCGCGAGACCTATGATCACATCTCCAATGGCATGCTGTGCTCCGGCGCTGAGCTCGGTTTGGGCGCGCAGGCCAACGGCATCATCGTCTTGGGCGATGACGTCGCCGATAAAGTAGGTGAGGATGCTCGCCCGATTATTGGGCTGCACGATACCGATTTTGATGTCAACATCACCCCGGATCGCGGCTACGCCCTATCCGCGCGCGGTTTGAGCCGTGAGATTGCCTCCGCTTTCGATCTAGAATTTGCCGATATTGCCGAGGATCCGTCGGTTGCTGGAATTGATACATCTGCTGTTCCGGCGGCGCAGGGCTCGCTTATCGACGTCACTCTAGACCCCGCGACCAAGGCGCAGCGTTTCGGCCTCCGCAAAGTCAGCGGTATAGACCCGCAGGCGCGTACCCCGTTCTGGCTGGAGCGCGAGCTCATGCTCTGCGGCCAGCGCAGCGTGAACCTGCCTACGGATATTACTAACTATGTGATGTTGCTGTTGGGCACCCCGATGCATGCCTTTGACGCTAACGTGATCCAAGGAAACCTTGTTGTCCGTAACGCGGAGGAGGGCGAGAAGTTCGACACTCTGGATCACGTAAAGCGTGAGCTTTCTGCAGAAGACGTGGTCATCTGCGATGACAATGGCATCCAGTCCCTGGCCGGTGTCATGGGCGGTACAACCTCCGAAATCTCGGCGGAGACCACTGATGTTGTCTTCGAATCCGCTATCTGGGATCCTATCACCGTGGCGCGCACCTCCCGCCGCCATAAGTTGTCTTCCGAGTCCTCCCGCCGCTTCGAGCGTGGCGTGGATCCAGCGGTCGTCGAGGTCGCTCTAGACACCGCATGTGCGCTCTTGCAGCAGCTGGCGGGCGGCACCATTGAGGAAGGCCGGACGCTTATCGGGGGCGTCGCCAAGCGCGAGCCTATTGCCCTGCGCACCGCAAAGGCTAGCGAGTATGCAGGAGTTGACTATTCCCGTGAGACCGTTATTTCCCGCCTTGAGGAAGTCGGCTGCACGGTTACTGATGAGGGGGAATTGCTGCAGGTAACGCCTGCCACGTGGCGCACCGATATCTCTATGGATGTTGACCTCATTGAGGAGATCCTACGTCTGGAGGGCTTGGAGGACATTCCCACCGTCTTGCCTACTCCGGCCGGCGGCCGCGGTCTGACCCCAGCGCAGAAGCGTCGCCGCGCTATTGGTCACGGCCTGGCCTATGCCGGTTATGCAGAGGTATTGCCGGCCCCGTTCGTGGCGAACGACACCTTTGATGTGTGGGGCTTGGACAAGGATGATGCTCGCCGCCGCACCGTAGAGGTGCAGAATCCGCTTGAGGCAGATAAGGCCATCTTGTCCACGACTCTGCTTCCGAACATGCTGGAGGCCATCGGCCGCAATGTTGCGCGTGGCCGCAGCGATCTCGCCCTGTATGGTCTGCAGCAAGTGGCATTCAAGCGCGCCGCGGCATCGCCCATGCCTTCTGTCGAGCAGCGACCTTCTGAACAGGTTGTTTCCGAACTTCTTGATACCCTTCCTGAGCAGCCGCTGCACGTTGCAACGGTGGCCACCGGCAATATTGAGCATGAGGGACCGTGGGGCGAGGGTCGCGCATATAGCTACGCCGACGCTATCGAATCCGCCCGCCAAGTCGCTCGCGCCGCCGGCGTGGATATTGAGCTGGAGGCAGCGCACGTTCTTCCCTGGCACCCAGGTCGTTGTGCTGCCGTGAAGGTTGCTGGCACTGATGTGGTTCTGGGCCATGCCGGTGAGCTTCACCCGCAGGTTCTGGAAGCGCTGAACCTGCCGGCGCGTACTTGCGCTATGGAGCTGGACGTTACCGCTATGCCATTGGAAGAGAAGTTCCCTGCGCCGGTACTGTCTTCCTTCCCTGCATTGCACCAGGACATTGCGCTCGTGGTGGATGAAGACGTCCCAGCAGAGCGCGTGCGCGCCACCGTGGAAGAGGGGGCGGGCGAACTCATCGAGACCGTGGAGCTCTTCGATATTTTCCGTGGAGAGCAGTTGGGTGAGGGCAAGAAGTCCTTGGCCTTCCAGCTCCTGTTCCGTGCAGCGGATCGCACGTTGACCGATGAGGAAGTCAATGAGCACCGCACGGCGGCAGCGGAGCTGGCTAAGCAACGCTTGGGCGCAGAGATGCGCGCATAGCTTTCCCCAAAAGGGGCGGTGAGATATAGCTCACCGCCCCTTTTTTCATACATTTTTTCGCTCCTGGCGAAGCTTTAACCAGGTATTTTTCCCAATTTGTATGAATAACATACGGGCGAGTGTATTTATTGCTATAGTCATCCCTATGACGATTTCAGTAGCAATAGCAGGCGCCACCGGATACGCAGGAAGCGAGATCCTTCGCCTGCTGCTATCTCATCCGGCCTATCTTTGCGGCCGCCTGCGCATTGGCACACTCACGGCACATTCCACCGCCGGGAAGACGGTAGCTGAGCTCATGCCGCACCTGCCTCAGTTGGCGAACAGAGTCATTGAGGAGACGGCCGCTGAAAAGCTTCGTGGGCACGACATTGTTTTCCTGGGCCTACCGCATGGGCACTCTGCTGACATCGCCCAGCAACTGGGCGAGCAGACCACCGTGATCGATTGTGCAGCCGATTTTCGCCTTCGTAGCAAGTCTGACTGGGATTCCTTTTACGGCGGCCACTATGCCGGAAGCTGGCCCTATGGAATTCCGGAGGTGCCCGGCAATCGGGAAGCGCTGCGGGGTGCTCACCGAATAGCAATACCGGGATGTTTCCCTACAGCGGTCACCCTTGGGGTTCTGCCGGCCGTGGCGCACGAGCTTGTTGAGCCGACCCTTTCGGTCATCGCTATCACCGGCGTCTCTGGTGCCGGGAAGAAAGCTTCTGTAGCGCACCTTGGCGCGGAGACCATGGGAAACCTCAAAGCATATAAACCTGGCGGGACGCACCGACACACCCCAGAGATTCTGCAGAACCTGCAGCCTTTTGCTAAGCAGAAGCTCTCTGTCAGCTTTACACCGGTTCTTGCGCCCTTACCCCGTGGGATTTTGGCCACGACTACGGCGGGGCTTAGAGGGGGCGTCGGCAAGCGTGACGTGGAGACAGCATTCCGCGACTTTTATGCCCAAGAGACTTTTTGCCGCGTCCTTCCAGCCGGGCAGCAACCCGAAACCCAGAACGTCGTGGGCACCAACATGGTCCATATCCAAGCTCACGTGGACGAACGCGCCCGACGGATCGTTGTCACTTCAGCGCTAGACAACCTGTGCAAGGGAACAGCCGGCGCTGCGTTGCAATGCATGAACCTGGCACTTGGCTGGGATGAAACCTTGGGCCTGCCGCAAGCGGCCGTGGCCCCATAACACTAGGAGAATACAATGAGTACAGCTGGGATTACCGGCCCCGCAGGCTTTAGCGCCGGCGCAACTACAGCGGGGATTAAGCCATCCGGCACACCCGATATGGCCTTGGTGGTAAATAATGGTCCGTGCTTCGATGCGGCGGCGGTTTTTACCCGCAACCGCGTGGTGGCCTCGCCGGTGAAACTGTCCCGCAAGGCGCTAAGCGATGGCCAGCTTGCTGCGGTCATCTTCAATTCTGGCAACGCCAATGCGTGCAATGGTGCGCAGGGGGACAAGGACGCCTCTGCACTGGTAGCTGAGGTTGCTCACTCCCTGCATCTTCCCGAGGGAGACATTGCCGCCTGTTCGACGGGGATTATCGGTGAGCCCATGCCAATGCACAAGGTGCTGGCTGGTGCGGCCGACGTAGTGAAGGGCCTTGGCACGAGTGCGGAACACGCCCACGCGGCAGCCGCAGCCATTATGACCACCGATACCGTGACCAAAGAAGCGACCTATGCTGCGGACGGCTGGTCAGTGGGGGCCATGGGCAAGGGAGTAGGCATGATGGCTCCTTCTCTCGCAACAATGTTGGCATGCCTTACTACCGACGCCGCCGCGAGTGCTCCCGCACTCCACAGCGCCCTAGACAAGGCCGTAGCCAAGACTTTTAACACCCTCGACGTGGATGGGTCTACCTCCACCAATGACACGGTAATCCTCATGGCCTCTGGGGCATCGGGTATTGCACCCAGCCAAGAAGACCTTGATGCGGCGGTGCTCGCGGTGTGCGCGGACATTGCGGATCAATTGCAAGCGGATGCGGAAGGCGTGACTAAGCGCGTCAAAATCACGGTAGAGGGCACGGCCACGGATGACCAGGCCCTCAATGCCGCGCGCACCTTGGGCCGCGACAACCTGTTTAAGTGCGCCATGTTTGGTTCCGATCCTAATTGGGGACGTGTCCTCGCCGCTGTGGGAATGGCAGATGCAGAAATGGAGCCGGACAATATCTCCGTCTATTTCAATGACCAGCCGGTCTGTCGGGCATCAACGGGCACGCCGGGGGCGCGTGAGGTGGACCTTAGCGGCGCCGATATCGATGTTCGCGTGGATCTGGGCACGGGAGGCGCGGGGTCGGCATTCGTGCGCACGACGGATCTCTCCCATGCCTACGTGGAAATCAATTCGGCGTATAGCTCCTAGGGTAGAGATGAGAATGTTTAGCGGACTTAGTGACCACGAGCGCGCCGCTGTCTTGGCGGATGCCCTCCCATGGCTCCAGCACTATCGGGACACCATAGTGGTGGTGAAATATGGCGGAAATGCCATGGTGGATGAGGAGCTCAAGGCGGCCTTTGCGGCGGATATGGTCTTTTTACGCACCGTCGGTGTCCATCCCGTGGTGGTCCACGGTGGCGGGCCACAGATCAACTCCATGCTGCAAAAGCTCGGCATTGAAGGGGAGTTTCGAGGCGGCTTCCGCGTGACCTCGCCGGAAGTCATGGACGTCGTGCGCATGGTGCTGTTTGGGCAGGTGGGTCGCGGATTAGTCAACCTCATCAATTCCCATGGTCCTTATGCAGTGGGGACCTCGGGAGAAGATGCAGGACTATTTCGGGCTACGAAACGGCTGGTGGAGATCGATGGCGAACCTACCGATATTGGCATGGTCGGCGACATCGTAGAGGTTAATCCTGCTGCCGTTATGGACATTGTCCAGGCCGGACGCATCCCTGTGGTCTCGACCATTGCACCGGGAGAAGATGGCGCGATTTATAACATCAACGCCGATAGTGCGGCGGGTGCTTTGGCCAGCGCGATTGGAGCAGAGCGATTAGTCATTTTGACCAATGTGGAAGGACTATACACGGACTGGCCGAACCGGGAGTCCTTGGTGTCAAAGATCGAGTGTGGCCGGCTATCCCACCTATTGCCGCACTTGGACTCCGGCATGATTCCCAAAATGGAGTCCTGCCTTAAGGCGGTAAAAGCTGGGGTATCGGCCGCCCATGTTATTGATGGCCGGATTGGTCACTCGGTGCTTTTAGAACTATTAACCCCAGGCGGCGTCGGAACCATGGTGCTGCCAGATGACTATGACAAACACGACTATCCCGAAGGGACCATCTTCAGGAAGGACGATGCAGCATGAACAAGCCACCAAGCTTGACCACGCGGTGGTCGAAGACGATTGTAGATACCTACGGCACGCCACCAATAGGCCTCGTCTCCGGCCAAGGCGCAACGCTGACCGATGAGGAGGGGAAGAGCTATGTTGACCTTCTCGCTGGGATTGCTGTCAATTCTTTGGGCTATGGCAATGCGCAGGTGGCGCAGGCGGTTTCGCACCAGGCCCGCACCTTGGTGCATACTTCGAACCTCTTTGCCACGCAGCCGGTGCTCGACGCCGGGGAGAAGTTGATTAGGCGAGTAGGAGATAGCGATGCCCGCGTCTTCTTCTGTAACTCTGGCGCCGAAGCGAACGAGGCCGCATTTAAGCTTGCCCGCTTGA
The DNA here is from genome assembly GCF_030229435.2 of Corynebacterium sp. MSK122. Taxonomy (NCBI): domain Bacteria; kingdom Bacillati; phylum Actinomycetota; class Actinomycetes; order Mycobacteriales; family Corynebacteriaceae; genus Corynebacterium; species Corynebacterium sp. MSK122. The sequence goes on from NZ_JASPHV020000014.1 coordinate 53,636, forward strand.
CTGGCAGGCGCCGAATCCTCGCGGCAGAGCACGGCTTCCATGGCCGCACCATGGGTGCGCTTGCCCTGACCGGCCAGCCCGATAAGCAGCGCGCCTTCCACCCACTACCGGGCGGGGTGGAGTTCTACCCGTTCGGGGACGCGAATTACCTGCGTCACTTGGTAGAGCAAGATCCCACCGATACCGCGGCGATCATCCTTGAGCCAATTCAGGGAGAGACCGGCGTAATTCCGGCCCCTGCGGGATTCATGCAGAAGGTAAGCGAGCTGTGCGATGAATACGGCATCTTGCTCATCGCGGATGAAGTGCAGACGGGTGCGGGCCGTACCGGCACCTTTTTCGCCCACGAGGTAGAAGGCATTCAACCGGACGTCATCACCATGGCGAAGGGCTTAGGTGCCGGAGTACCCATCGGCGCGACCATTACCCGCGGTCGCGCGAGGGATTTGTTTAAACCTGGCTCTCATGGCACCACCTTTGGCGGAAACCCCGTGGCCTGCGCTGCGGCCAACGTAGTACTTGACACCGTGGATGCGGAATTTCTTGCGGAAGTTACCCATAAGGGTGCCTATCTGCGGCAAGAGATTGAAAAATTGCCGCTTGTAGAACGCGTACGCGGCCGCGGCCTGATGCTCGGCATTGTTTTAGCACAACCGGTGGCTAAGCAGGCCGTGCGCGACGGGCTTGCACAGGGGCTCATCCTCAACGCACCCAGTGAGAATGTACTCCGCCTCACCCCGCCCTTGGTTATTTCCCACGATGAATTAGACACAGCACTGACAACATTCCGGACGATAGTGGAGGAACTGGCATGAACCTGCGACACTTTCTGGCTGACGACGATCTCAGCCCACAAGAACAAGCAACCGTTTTGGACCTAGCTGAAAGGCTCAAGAAGGATCCCTTTGCGGAGCGCCCACTAGAGGGGCCTAAGACCGTGGCGGTGCTTTTTGATAAAACGTCTACACGGACCCGCTTTTCCTTTGAAACCGCAGTAGCGAATATGGGCGGCAAGGGCATTACCGTTGATACTTCTACCACTCAGATGGGCAAAGGGGAGTCCTACCAAGATACGGCCGCGGTGCTTTCGCGGTACGTGGAGGCAATCGTGTGGCGCACCTTTGACCATGACAACCTCCTCCAGATGGCGGAGACTGCGACCGTTCCTCTGGTTAATGCGCTTTCCGACGACCTGCATCCCTGCCAGATTTTGGCTGACCTGCTGACCTGTCGCGAGAATTTGGGTGACCTCAAAGGTAAAAAGGCCGTCTACCTGGGCGATGGCGATAATAATATGGCTAACTCCTACATGATTGGTTTCGCCACGGCCGGCATGGACGTCTCTATTATCGCGCCCGAAGGATTCCAGCCGCGCCAGGAATTCGTCGACCGCGCGCGCAAGCGGGGCAACATCACCATTACTGATGACGTGGATGAAGTTGAAGGTGCAAACGTAGTCATCACCGATACGTGGATCTCTATGGGGCAGGAAAATGATGGCCGAGATAGGCGTACGCCGTTCCTGCCATATCAGGTTGATTCGACCATAATGAGCAAAGCGCATAAGGATGCAATATTCTTACATTGTTTGCCGGCGTACCGTGGAAATGAGGTCACGGCTGAGGTAATTGATGGACCACAGTCGCGCGTTTTTGATGAAGCGGAGAACCGCCTGCATGCTCAGAAAGCGCTTCTTGTCTGGTTGCTCGAAATAAATAAGGAGATCAACTAAGTAATGAACACCCCGACCACCCGCAATGCTCGGCAGGCCAAGATCTTGGAGATTTTGGATCGCAATCGCGTCACCAGCCAGGTGCAACTATCCGAGCTGCTTCTCGCAGACGGCATCGACATCACCCAAGCCACTTTGTCCCGTGACTTGGATGAGCTGGGGGCGAAGAAGGTAAAGCGCGATGGTGGCCGTTCCTACTACGTGGTCGGCGGTGAGCTGGAGCAATTTGAAGACCAGGTGGGCGGACCCCGTGAAAAACTGCGCCGCATGCTCGATGAGCTGGTGGTATCTCATAATTCTTCCGGCAATATAGCTATGCTGCGCACCCCAGCCGGTGCGGCCCAGTACCTTGCCAGCTTTATTGACAGGGTGGGGCTGCACGATGTCATCGGTTGCATCGCCGGAGATGACACCATCTTCGTCTTGGCGCGCGAGGGCGTCTCGGGCGCAGATCTGGCAGTGACACTTACCACGCGAAATATTTAGACGGCGGTGGTGGCAATTCACACCACCATCGTATATTATGTACTTAGATGAATTGTTTCCAATAGAACAAGGAGCTTAACCATGTCCGCACGCGTAGTCTTGGCTTACTCTGGTGGCCTTGATACTTCCGTTGCCATCCCATACCTAGCAAAAATGACTGGTGGTGACGTTGTCGCCGTTTCCCTGGACTTGGGCCAGGGTGGCGAAGATATGGAATCGGTTCGCCAGCGTGCACTTGACTGCGGTGCCGTAGAATCCATCGTTATCGATGCCAAGGATGAGTTTGCAGAGGAATACTGCGTTCCCACCATCAAGGCAAACGGCATGTACATGAAGCAGTACCCGCTGGTATCGGCTATTTCCCGCCCCCTCATTACCAAGCATTTGGTGAAAGCGGCGCAGGAATTCGGCGGCACCCACGTCTCCCACGGCTGCACCGGCAAGGGTAATGACCAAGTACGCTTCGAGGTTTCCTTCCGTGCGCAGGATCCTTCCCTCGAAATCATTGCCCCTGCACGCGATTATGCCTGGACCCGCGATAAGGCTATCGCCTTCGCGGAAGAGATCAACCTGCCGATTGAGCAGTCCGCTTCCTCGCCATTTTCCATCGATCAGAACCTGTGGGGTCGCGCGGTAGAGACCGGTTTCCTTGAGGATCTGTGGAACCCGCCAACGAAGGATCTCTATGCCTATACCGAGGACCCGAGCCTGGGTAATGCCCCGGATGAAATCATCATCTCCTTTGAGAAGGGCATCCCGGTGGCAGTTGATGGCCAGAAGATGTCCCCGCTGCAGATTATTGAAGAGGTCAACCGCCGCGCCGGTGCGCAGGGCATTGGCCGTCTGGATATGGTGGAGGACCGCTTGGTAGGCATTAAGTCCCGTGAGGTCTATGAGGCTCCGGGCGCCATGGTCCTCATCCAGGCCCACGAGGCGCTGGAGGATGTCACCGTGGAGCGCGAGTTGGCCCGCTACAAGCGCTTGACCGATGCCCGCTGGTCCGAAGAGGTCTATGACGGCCTCTGGCACTCGCCGCTGAAGCGTTCTCTGGATGCTTTCGTTGAGGAGTCCCAGGAAAACGTCACCGGCGATATCCGCCTGAGCATGCATGCCGGTACCGCCACGGTTACTGGGCGCCGTTCCGGTCAGTCGTTGTACTCCTTTGACCTGGCTACTTATGACACTGGCGATACCTTCGACCAGACCGCAGCTAAGGGCTTTGTGCAGCTGCACGGCCTGTCCACCCAGATCTCCAACCAGCGTGACCGCGACGGCGGTTTCCCCACCAGCGCGCAGAAGTAGGAGCACATGGAACCGCATAAGACTAATGAGGGTGCCCTATGGGGTGGCCGCTTCTCCGGCGGTCCATCTGAGGCGATGTTTGCCCTCTCTGTATCCACCCACTTTGACTGGGTGCTGGCACCATATGACGTACTAGCCTCCAAGGCGCATGCCAAGGTGTTGCATAAGGCTGGCTTGCTTTCCGACGACGATTTGGACACCATGCTCTCCGGCCTCACCGAACTAGGCGAGAAGGTGGCCTCTGGTGAGTTCCGCCCAGCGCCCACGGATGAGGACGTCCATGGTGTGATGGAGCGCGGGCTCATCGAGATTGTAGGCCCAGAGGTAGGCGGTCGCCTGCGCGCCGGTCGTTCCCGTAATGACCAGGTCGCGACGCTGTTTCGCATGTGGGTACGTGATGCCATTCGCGATACCGCGGCTCAGGTGAGCGACTTGGTGGATGCCTTGGCCGATCAGGCAGCAGCACATCCGGACGCCATAATGCCGGGCAAAACTCACTCGCAGGCGGCGCAGCCAGTTCTTTTGGCGCATGAGCTTTTGGGCCATGCGCAGCCACTTCTGCGCGATATTGAGCGTCTGCAGGACCTGGATAAGCGCTTGGCTGTATCGCCCTACGGCTCAGGCGCTTTAGCCGGTTCCTCCTTGCAGCTAGATCCGGAAGCCATTGCGGAGGAACTCGGCTTTGATGCCGCCGCGGAGAACTCCTTGGATGGCACTGCGGCTCGTGACTTCGCCTCCGAGACGGCTTTCGTCTTGGCGCAGATTGCCGTCGATATGTCCCGACTTTCGGAAGAAATTATCTACTGGTGCACGCCGGAATACGGCTACGTCACCTTGGATGATGCGTGGTCGACCGGCTCGTCCATCATGCCGCAAAAGAAGAATCCGGACGTTCCGGAGCTCACCCGCGGCAAAACTGGCCGCCTTATCGGTAACCTCACTGGCCTGTTGTCTACGTTAAAGGCACAGCCGCTGGCCTACAACCGCGACCTGCAGGAAGATAAGGAGCCCATCGTTGATTCGGTGGCGCAGCTTAACCTGCTGCTGCCGGCAATGACCGGGCTGGTGTCCACACTGACTTTCCACGAGGATCGCATGCGCGAACTTGCCCCGCGAGGGTTCACGCTGGCTACCGACTTGGCCGAATGGATGGTTCGCCAAGGCGTTCCTTTCCGCGAGGCGCACGAAGCGTCCGGCGCCTGTGTGCGCATCGCTGAGGAGCGGGGAGTTGACCTAGTGGAGCTCACCGATGAGGATTTGGAGGGCGTCGACAAGCGGCTGAAGCCTAGCGTCCGTGACGTGCTCACTATCGACGGGGCAGTGGCATCTCGTGCCACCAAGGGCGGCACCGCTGGTGTCCGCGTGGCGGAGCAGCGCGAGACTGTCCGCGAGCGTGCTGCGGCTGCGCGCACGTGGGCGCAGAAGCCGCTGCGCTAATTCTCGGGGCTCTTTAAAACCGCATGGTCGCTGGCTATGCGGTTCTTTTATATCTCGCTGCGGGGGTGGGAGATTGCCCCCCATCCGCAACCTGTCAGCTGCGTTGTTGAACACAATGGGGGTAGTGGTGACATGGGTAACAATGTGGTGCGTTAGTATTCTTGCAGAGAATGTGACCTAACAGACTCATTCATCGTAATGAAAGGACGATCTCTCCTATGACAGTAAATTCGCCCCCGCCCACAGCGGGGCCGCACGAGAACGAGAAAGCGGTCTACGCCTCAGAAGACCACGGTCTGCAAAAGGGAATGGGCAATCGCCAGCTGCAGATGATCGCCATCGGTTCTGCCATCGGTACCGGTCTGCTTCTGGGCACCGGGAGTCGTTTGCAAGACGCCGGACCGTTTCTCGCGGTGCTCTATCTCATTTGTGGCTTCTTCGGCTATATCATCCTGCGTTCTCTTGGCGAGCTCATCGTCTACCGCCCCAGCTCCGGTTCCTTCGTTTCCTATGCCCGCGAGTTTTACGGCGAGAAGACCGCCTTTGTTACCGGCTGGTTGTACTGGGGAAATTGGGCCATGACCCTGGTGGCGGATGGCACAGCCGTAGCTATCTACATCAAATGGTTTAGCCAATACACGTCGTGGCTCGATTCCGTTCCGCAGTGGGCACTTGCCCTCGTAGTTATCTGCGGCATCCTGGTATTCAATATGCTCTCGGTGAAGATCTTCGGCGAGCTGGAGTATTGGTTCTCGCTGATTAAGATTGTTGCATTGATCATCTTCATGCTGGTGGCCATCGGTGTCCTCATCTTCGGCCACCCGAGCGGCGACCCGACCGGCCTTAGCCTCATTTCTGATTCCGGCGGCTGGCTACCTAATGGCTTGATGCCTGCTGTGATCGTCATTCAGGGTGTCGTCTTCGCCTACGCCGGTATTGAGCTTGTCGGCACCACCTCCGGTGAGACTAAAGATGTAGAAAAGCACATCCCGCGCGCGGTCAATAACGTGCTGCTGCGCATCCTGATTTTCTACTTCGGCTCCGTGCTGCTGCTCACGCTCGTGCTGCCGTACACAACTTACGTCGCTGACGTGTCGCCATTTGTGACCTTCTTTGAGTCCCTCGGTGTAGGTGTGGCGGCCCCGATTTTCCAGCTTGTCGTTATCACCGCTGCGATTTCTTCGCTCAATGCCGGCTTGTATTCCACCGGCCGCATTATGTACAACATGTCCACCTCCGGCTCCGGCCCGAAGTTTGGTGCTCGTATGTCCAAGTCTGGTGTGCCCTACGGCGGCATCGTCATGGCGGCCTTGGTGGGCTTGGTAGGCGTCTTCCTCAACTATGTGGTGCCGGAGATGGCGTTTGAAATCGTGCTCAACCTGGCAGCCTTGGGCACATTGGCGTCCTGGGCGGCAGTTGCGATCTCGCACCTCAAGTTTGTGCGCCTTGCTAAGAGCGGAAGCTACACCCGACCGGGATACCGCTCGCCGTTTGGCGAAGGCGGAGACTGGGCCGTACTCATCTTCATTGGCCTGGTCATTGTCCTGATGGCCTTTGATTATCCAATTGGTACCTATGCGCTGGCATCCACTCTGCTCCTCGTTCCGGTCTTTATGGCAATGTGGTACGCATGGCGCGACCGCATCCGTACTATCGCGGAAGAGAGAAAGGCGAAGCACCTACCTACCTCCAGCTTCCCGGCCGCACCGCAAACAGACCTACACCCGAAGAACTAAATCTAAGAAAGGACTTCTTATGAACCACGCTGTTAAGTTCGTAGACGTAGAAAATATGGCGCGCTGGATTCAGCGCGAGGGCGTTGAAAACATCATTACCGGAATGGTGGATTACCTCGAGGCTGACTACCGCGAGTGGGAGCGCTTTGACAAGATTCCGCGCGTTGCTTCCCACACCCCGTTCGGAGTCATTGAGCTTATGCCTACGTCCAACGGTAAGGAGTACTCCTTCAAGTACGTCAACGGTCACCCGTCCAATCCGGCCCGTGGTTTCCAGACCGTTACTGCCTTTGGCGTGCTTGCCGACGTCGACAATGGTTACCCCACCTTCGAAGCCGAGATGACGCTGCTTACCGCACTGCGTACCGCCGCGACCTCCGCCATGGTGGCAAAGCACTTGGCACGCAAGGATTCCAAGCGCATGGCCATGGTCGGTGCCGGCTCCCAGTCCGAGTTCCAGGCGCTTGGCTTCCGCGGCGTTATGGGAATTGAGGATATTACCATCTATGACATCGACCCTGAGGCGGTAGAAAAGTTCAAGCGCAACTTGGAGCCACTGGGCTTTAATATCACTGCTTGTTCCAGCGTCGACGAGGCGGTTTTGGGGGCAGACATCATCACCACCTGTACCGCAGACAAGGCTCAGAACCAGATTCTGGCTGAGCGCCACGTCGCCCCAGGCGTCCACCTCAATGCCGTTGGCGGTGACTGCCCGGGCAAGACCGAGCTGGAGAGCTCCATCTTGGACAAGTCCAAGGTCTTCGTAGAGTTCCCAGAGCAGACCCGCATCGAAGGTGAAATCCAGCAGAAGCCGGAAGACTTCCCGGTCGTCGAGTTCTACCAGGTACTCACAGGTCAGGCCACTGGCCGCGATGACGACGAGCAGATTACCCTCTTCGACGATGTCGGATTCGCTATCAACGACTTCTCCGCGCTGCGTTACCTGCGCGATTCCGTCAAGGGCACCGACTTGGAGTCCGAGATCGACATCATCGCCAACCCGGATGACCCGAAGGATCTCTTCTCCCTGGTTGCTAACGTTCCGTCCCTGCTCTAAGCCGAAGGTGGGGTAGAGGGATCCAACTTCTTCCTCTACCCGCTAAGATAAGACGCATGAGTCTTGACCCGAAGTTGCTAGAGGTCCTTGTCTGTCCGCAAGACAAGGGCCCTTTGACATATCTGGAAGATAAACAGGTCCTCGTCAACGAGCGGCTGGGCATTGCCTATCCCATTGAGGATGACATCCCAGTAATGCTTGTAGACCACGCCCAGAAATGGCCAGCTTAACTTCGACTTTTAGAAAGACCCCCATGAATATCATCGATGAACTGCAATGGCGTGGACTGATCAACCAGTCCACCGATCTTGAGTCCCTGCGCGAGGCATGCGAGAACCCCATCGCGCTGTACTGTGGGTTCGACCCCACGGGTGACTCCCTCCATGCAGGCCACTTGGTCCCACTCATCATGCTGCGCCGCTTCCAAAACGCGGGCCACCACCCAATTGCACTGGCGGGTGGCGCAACTGGTTTCATCGGCGATCCGCGCGACGTCGGCGAGCGTTCTATGCTGAGCGAGGAAGATTTGGCCCATAACCTCGAGGCCATCAAGGGGCAGCTGCGTCGGTTCATCGACTTCGATGGCGAGCAGGCTGCCACCATGGTCAATAATGCCGATTGGACCATGAACATGTCCGTTATCGACTTCTTGCGTGACGTGGGAAAGAACTTCTCCCTTAACACGATGCTGGATCGCGATACCGTCAAGCGGCGCCTCGAGGGCGACGGCATTTCTTATACGGAGTTCTCCTACATGCTCCTGCAGTCCAATGACTTCGTGCAGCTTCGCCGCGAGCGCGATTGCGTATTGCAGATCGGCGGCGGTGATCAGTGGGGCAACATCGTCTCTGGCGTTGACCTAAACCGTCGTATCGATGGCACCAAGGTACATGGTCTTACGGTGCCGCTGGTCACCGACGCCTCCGGCCAGAAGTTCGGTAAGTCCACCGGCGGCGGAAAGCTATGGCTCGATCCGGAAAAGACGTCCGCATACTCCTGGTACCAGTACTTCCTTAATGCGGGTGACTCTGTGGTCATCGACTACTTGCGCTGGTTTACCTTCTTGACACAGGAGGAAATCGCCGAATACGAGCGCACGGTGGAAGAAGAGCCTTATAAGCGCGCGGCTCAGCGTCGCCTGGCTCAAGAGATGACCGATCTGGTTCACGGTAAAGAGGCAACCAAGGCTGTCGAGCTTGCCGCTCAGGCGCTATTCGGTAAGGCGGAACTTTCTGAGCTTGATGAGAAGACCCTTGCCGGCGCACTTTCTGAAACCACTGTGGCGGACATTGCCGCCGGCGAACCGCGCACCATTGTTGACCTTTTGGTGGCTAGCGGTTTGGCCGATTCCAAGGGTGCTGCTCGCCGCACCATCAAGGAAGGCGGCGCCTACGTCAATAACCAGCGCATCGAATCGGCAGAGTGGGAGCCGTCTGCGGAAGACCTTCTGCACGGCAGCTGGCTCGTTCTGCGCCGAGGCAAGAAGAACTTCGCTGGTGCCAAGTTGAACTAAAGAGCAGTAGATGACGTCCGTTCCACGTGTTGGAAGGACGTCATTTATCATTTTTGTACTCTGTCCTGCAGGTTTGTGTTGTTTGGTTGTGGTGGGCTAGATTAATCCAAGTCGCCGCGAGGTAGCCGGTTGGTTACTTTTAAGCGAATTTTGTGCGGACTTGGTTCGATGATTTGACTTGGTTCATTTGGTTGAGTAAGTTTGTACGAGCCGCCAACGAGAGGTTAACGGGAAGTTAATTTTTTGTGGTGTGTGGATGATGTTTGAGAACTCAATAGTGTGCCAATGTACTTTTTATTTTTTGTGTGCATGGTTGTGTGTTGATTGGTTTGTCTGCCAGCAGGCCTAGGTGGTTTGTTGGTTGGTGTGTGCCGGTTGGGTATGTGGAATACGTACCTTTTTGAATGCTGTTTGGTGTTTCGGCTGCATTGAGATGGATTGGTTGGCATGTGATTGTGTTCAACTTTGTGGTTTCCTCTTTTTTGACCCCGTCGGGTTGAGGGAACTGTTTATTTTTTCTTTGTAGTAATTTTTTGGACGCCAGTATGAACCGTTGTGAAGTGTTTTTGCTTTGTGGTTTGTGGTGGTTTGTTCTTTTGTTGGGTTTCGGGCTTTTCACGGCCTGTTTCGGAATTTTGTTCTGAAATTTTTTTGTGGAGAGTTTGATCCTGGCTCAGGACGAACGCTGGCGGCGTGCTTAACACATGCAAGTCGAACGGAAAGGCCCTGCTTGCAGGGTACTCGAGTGGCGAACGGGTGAGTAAC
>NZ_JASPHV020000015.1:0-55127 GCF_030229435.2 Corynebacterium sp. MSK122
AGACTCCAGGCGGACCATTTCGATGATCTGATGGACCGCCTTCTCCTTGAACTCGACGGAATACTTTCTAGGCATAGTTCAATCCTTCCTTAGCTGAGGTAGGAACTAAACCCAGGACGCTTCAGCATGAATGATCTGGTAGCTTCCTTGGGCATTAATGATCTGTCGAAATCACAGGTATCTGATATGGCCAAAGGACTCGACGACATGGTCGCTGACTTCCGCACCCGCCCTTTAGATAGCAGTCCTTATTTCTACCTGTCATGTGACGCGGTGACGATGAGAGTTCGCGAAGGCGGACGAATTGTCAAAACCAGTGTGCTTATCGCTACCGGTGTCAACAACGACGGGTACCGAGAACTGTTGGGGATGCAGATTGCCACATCGGAATCCGTAGAATCATGGACCGGGTTCTTCCAAGACCTTAAAGAACGCGGACTCGGGCAGGTCTATCTAGTTACCAGTGATGCTCACTTGGGAATCCAGGCCGCTGTTGGCCAAGTAAGTATTGCCGACAGCCAGCTGGCAGCGCTGCCGCACGCAATTTGCTAAGAACCTCTCATCCAAGGTGTCCAAACGCCAGTGAACCACACTATCTGGAATGTTTCATTCCATCTTCCAGCAAGCCGACGCTCAAGCCACGTGGGACCAAGCACGTGAGGTTGTTGAGTTTTGCCATGAGCGTTTCCCTGAGGTCGCCGACTATCTGGAGGAGTCATTAGATGAGATCCTTTCATTCACACAAACGCCTAAGCCTGTGTGGACGAAGGTGTGGTCGAACAATACGACAGAACGATTGAATCGTGAAATCCGGCGGCGCACCGAGGTTGTACGGACCTTCCCTAACCGCAGGTCTGTGATCCGCCTGGTCGGCTCTGTACTAGCCGAGCAACATGATGATTGGATCCAACAAAAGCGCTACATGTCGCTGGCGAGCTTGGACAAACCCGAAACCTCATAGCCGCCAACACCTTTAATGCCAGCAACACGAAGACCACCGAAGAAGCAGTCTAATGAACCGACCTCAACCCCGAGCCGGACCCCAACATCACCGATGACACGGACCTTCGATTCAGAAAGAACAGATACACCACTTCCACGGACTTGACCGTCGGCGGGAACTGTAGAAACGATTCGAACCGATTCCCACGTCTCGACAGACTTTGACTGAATCCATAACCGTTTTCCCAATGAGAAGAAATCGCTGTGGAAACAATGACAAATCATCAATCACCAATAGAAATGGACGCATTTACGGGTGACAAAGCCTTCAACTCGCTGCTACACCCTATTAGAAAAATGTTCTTTACCTACCTGCATTCACCGCGTAAAGCACTGGCTCCTGAGTGTTGGGAAACTACTATCAACAGTTTAGAAGGCGGAAACTCGTAGCTCAGACGTTTTACAGATGTACACCGAGGAAAAGCGGAGAGCGTCAAAGAAATTGCTCGACTGGTACCTCGGCTTGCAAACGCAACTGCCTGACGATCCATAATAGATCGCCAATCAGTGCAATTTCGGGCAAGACCAACTCGCCTAATTTACGTATTTTCTTTCCAGAAGACCTCAACCAAGCCGACTACGAAACAAGACGATCGGCCCTCGACGACAACGCTATCCCAAACGAGTGCACACCCACTAGGAATCAGAAAAGGACCAATGAAATTACGAACATGCCCACTCGACGACGCGTTTACAAAAGAGACGTCTTCTTGCCTAGTTTAGATCCTTGTGAATACCTTCGAATATACAGCCTTTTCGGTTTGAATTTGGTCGCTATTCTTTGGAAAAGATGAACTGGCTTTTCGCTTGCCCTACTTCGTTTTCAGGTCCGAGTGGAATACCTTTTCGCTCACGGAGGAGGAATGCGGCTATGAATCCGATTATGCTAGCAGAGATTAGATAGACCGACACGGCAAAAGTTGTTCCTGTTAACTCCACTAACGCCGCAGCGATCATGGGTGCCAAGGCACCTCCAAGGATAGAACCGATTGCATAGGTAATCGATACGCCCGAAGTGCGAATTGATGCCGGAAAAAGCTCAGTGTACATTGCGGACTGTGCGCCATAAGTTAAGCCTAATCCCACTGTGAGGAAGATGAGAGCTGCATACAGTAAACCGAGAGAGCCCTTATTTACCAATGGAAAAAGTGCCGCTGCTCCTACTGCTTGGACCGCAAATCCAATGAGATAGGTTTTTCGACGTCCGATAAAGTCCGATATCCATCCGGCGAAAAGGGTGAAAATCAGCCATGTAAAGGCGGAAACCGTTACTGCGGTTAGAACATCCCCCCTTTCCAGAGAAACTGGTCCTTCAGGGGCAGTTGCATAATTTTGGATATAACCACCGGCGGTCATATAGCCAACGGTCCCGTTACCAGCAAAAACGAGTGCTGCCACGAGGACCACCGGAAAATACTGCTTGAAAAGGATCCCAATTGGGTTTTCCTCTTCGCGTTCCTTATTTTCCGAAATCTCTTGGAACACTGGCGATTCATCCACCCCCATCCGAATAATGTAGGCGATAACCACTAGGGCGAAAGAGAGCAGAAATGGAATTCTCCAACCCCACTGTAGGAATGCTTCTCCGGGTGCGACGAAATTCATAATGGATAATACTCCGGAGGACATCAGTAGGCCTATAGGTACTCCAACTTGTGGTCCGGCTCCGAAAAGTCCCCTTTTGTTGTATGGGGCATGCTCGACAGCGAGTAGAACAGCAGATCCCCACTCCCCTCCAGCGGAAATTCCTTGTACGATACGAAGGAGAACGAGCATAATGGGGGCCCACACCCCAATCGTATCGTAGGTCGGGAGGAGTCCGATTGCGGCTGTGGCCCCGCCCATAGCAAAAAGAGTTATCATGAGGACAAATCGGCGACCCAGTCGGTCACCGTAGTGACCTGCCAAAAATGCCCCCAAGGGTCGGAAAAAGAATGATAGGCCGACGGTAGCAAACGAAACAACATTTGCTCCACCCGCGCCTATGTTGCCAAACATCACATTATTAAAGACGAGTCCGGCGACCGCAGCGTAAAGAAAATAGTCATACCATTCAATCGCGGTTCCGATTGTGGTGGCAGCGACTACGCGACGCGTCTCTTTGTTGGAAATTGCGGGAGAACTTGAACCGTCCATTTAAAGTTCCATTCAATTGATAGAAATCAACAACCAACAAAAATAATAGTCGAACCAATTTTTCCGAGCCAAGTCAACGCAGGTTAGCCATTAGATTTTCTTGTCCGCGGAGTTTACGTAGAATTAGCAGGTTATGAAAGCTCTGCTTTTAGTAGGTCAGAGAACCTATAAGTGCCAGTTACAGCGGTGTCCTGCTCCATGAGGTACATGCGCTTTACTGCAATGACGATGGCTTCGGCAATGTCATCGCGGCAGGACGGGTTGGTGAGGATCTTTACGTCCTCTGGGTTAGTCAGGTAGCCCAGTACGATCTGGATGACCGGCATCTGGGTCAAGCGCAGCAGGTCCCAGGTGCGGCCATGGTTGCCGCAGTCCAGCAGCTCAGTGCGCGCAACAATCTCGCGCTGGATGAAACCGGAAAGGGTCTCACCAATGAGCGAGGAGTTGCCGGATTCGGAACCGAAGTAGAAGGTGGCAACACCATTGGCCTTCTCATTGGGGTAGGAATCGCAGGCTAGGGAAATGACCATGTCCGCATCGAAAGCGTTAGCCAGTTCGGCGCGGGACTTGACGTCCGCATCGGAGGTCCGAGGACGGGAGATGATGGTTTCCATGCCTGCGGCAATCATGCGCCCCTCGATGCGCTGGGTGAGGTCCCACAGGATTTCCTGCTCGGAAATATCACCGAATCGACCCTTGACCAGCTGGCCGGCGTCGCCGCCGCTTAAGGCGGGATCGATGACAACGCGCTTGCCCGCCAGCTTTGGGCCGGCGTTGCGGACGCGCTCACGCTCTTGGATATTGTGCGCGGAACCACCGGTAATACGGCGGCCGAGCAGTCCAAGGGCGCGGATGGTGGCGGGGCCGCACACACCATCTTCTTGCAGGCCGCAGTTGTGCTGATATTCTTTCAGGGCCGCGTGGGTATTGGTACCGAAGTGGCCGTCTACGCGCTGCTGGTAGAAGCCGAGCTCCTGCAGTTGTTGCTGGAGCTGCGAGATATCGTCACCTACCAGCTCATTCGCAGGCTCGTAGCTAAGGACGCGGCTGCCGAGCGTGTACGAGGCTTGGCGCAGTTCGCGCAGGGTGAGATCGTCGATTTCGCCCGTCGGCACGATACCGCGGGATTGCTGGAAGGCCTTGAGGACCTCAGACAAATTGGCATCAAAGCTCTTGTCGCTCTCGGAGTACTTCTGCTTCTTCCAAGCAGAAAGTTCCCCTTTGAAATCTGACAAGAGGCCGAGACGGGCCAAGGTAGCGCGAGCCTCAGCTACACGCACGCTTGTATCGCCGACTCGAAGAACGCGGTTCACGCCTTAATACCCCTTTCACAGCCCGCTTTAGTTAGGGCCGCATTCCAGAATTTCTACACGCTTAATCTAATAGGAATTAGATTAACAGTTAAAGCTGCTTTTTCACTTGCGCCACGATGTCATCTTTAGAACGCAGACCCACAAATTCGTCTACCTTCTCGCCGTGGTTGAAAATTAGCACATTTGGGATGGACATGATCTGGAACATGGCGCCTAGGTTGCGCTCTTCATCGACGTTCACCTTGGCGACGGTGACTTGGCCGTCCAACTCCTCCGCTACCTCTTCCAGGATGGGGGAAAGCTTCTTGCACGGGCCACACCACTCGGCCCAGAAGTCAACGACGACGGGCTTATCGGACTCGATGACGTCCTTACGGAACGTATCGGTGGTTACTTTCTTGACGTTGCTCATACTGAATTAACGGTTTTCTGCGAGGAAATGTTCCGCATCAATTGCCGCACGGCAACCGGAGCCGGCCGCGGTAATTGCCTGCTGGTAGTGGTCATCCACCAAGTCACCGCAGGCGAAAACGCCTGGCAGGGAGGTCTTGGTGGTGGGTTGTTCAACTACAACATAGCCGTTGTCATTGAGCTTGACCTGATCATTGAGGAAGGAAGAGCGCGGATCATGGCCAATTGCTACGAACATGGCAGTGACGTCCAAGGTGGAAGTCTCGCCGTTAGTGACGTCCTTGAGTTTGAGTCCGCCGACCTTGCCATCGGCTTCAATAACTTCTTCGACGATCTTATTGGTCTCCCACTTGATCTTTTCGTTGGCCTGGGCGCGCTCCAGCATAATCTTGGAGGCGCGGAAGTTCTCGGAGCGGTTCACAATGGTGACAGAGTCCGCGAACTTGGTGAGGAAGGTAGCCTCCTCCATGGCAGAGTCGCCGCCGCCGATAACAGCGATATTGTGGTCCTTGAAGAAGAAGCCATCGCACGTAGCGCAGGTAGAAACGCCGCGGCCGGTAAGTTCTTCCTCACCTGGTACGCCGAGGTGGCGCGGGGCGGCACCGGTGGCGAGGATGACGGCGCGGGCCTCAAAGAGCTCGTCACCCACGTGCAGCTTTTTAATATCGCCTTCCAGCTCAACGGAGTCAACGACCTCCATGCGGAGATCCGCACCAAAGCGGATGGCCTGGGCGCGCATTTCTTCCATGAGCTCTGGGCCCATGATGCCCTTTTGGAAGCCGGGGTAGTTTTCTACCTCGGTGGTATTCATAAGCTCGCCGCCGTACTCGAAGCCCTCGAAGACAATCGGGTTGAGCTCGGCGCGTGCCGCGTACAGCGCGGCGGTGTAACCGGCAGGGCCGGAACCTACGATGGCAACATCGTGGACGGTCATTGCTAACTCCCTTAAATCAGAGTGTGGTTTCGCGTAACGCCCTGAGTCTACCCGCCACGCTGACAAACGTCGGTATTAGCAAACTCACCCCATGGCGGCGCGTAGGACTTCCTTCGCTCGGGCGCGGCGGGATTTGATGGTGCCGGGCTTTACCCCTTGGGCGGTGGCAACTTCGCCGACGCGGAACCCGGCGACGTCGGTAAGCAGCAGCGCTTCGCGCTGATCCTCCCGCAGCAGCTGCATGGCTTCTCGCACCACTAGCTGCTCCGCTAGGTTTTCGGAAGGGTTATGCGCGAGCAGCGGGTTGCGATCGTCGTCAAAGTCCTCCGCATCTAATGAAGCATTTTCCCTGTTAGAACGGTGGTTCAAGTAGTCATAGCCAGAGTTTTTCACCAGCCGGTGCAGCCAGGTGGATAGCGCAGACTCGCGGCGATAGGAGTGCAGGTTGCAGCTGGCGCGCAGGAAGGCTTCCTGAACCACATCTTGGGCATCATGATCGTTTCTGGTGTAGCGCCGCGCTACCGTGGTCAGCCGCGTGCGGTGGCGTTCCACGATGGTGGAAAAGGCCTTATTGTCCCCCTCAATAAAAGCATCAACTAGTTCTTCGTCACTGCGGTCATGACTGAGCGTCATATGTATATTCCCCCCGGATCAACAACTGTTATACACAGTGTGACCCGAGGGGAACTAGGGCGCGAGCGCTGGGCTGTACAGTTTATTGACCAGCCCGCACGCGGAGGGTGCGCCGCAGGTTATCGCGGCATTCCAGCAGGATGCGGCGCAGCGCTCCTGGCAGCTCCCGGTGCAGCAGGCGCGTGGTGGCGGCATCGGCCATCGGCAGCTCCGGGTAGAAGCCGCGGATGAGGCGGTTAGCAATCTCAATCGGGTGCGCGGCCCAGATGTCTTCCACGCGGGAGAAGAACTCCTCCGCGAAGGCCTCCTGCAGGCTAGCTGAGCGCGGGGCATTGAAACCGGCGACCAGTGCGTCGACCTCGGCATTAGAATATGCGCCGGGCGTGAGCGCCTTATCGAACGCGAAGCGCTTGGTCTCCGGCGTGGGGAAGGCGTAGCTGGCGCCGAGGAATTCGGTAGCGCCGGTCAGCGTATTATCGCGCTGCTTTTCCTCTTCGAGATCGGCCGGGGTTACGGCATTGCGGGCCGCGAGGGCGCGCAAGATCGCCCAGCGGATTTCGGGGTCCAAGCGAAGGCCGGCAATGTCACTGGAGAGCAGGGCCTTAAGGCGCGCGGTGCCTGATTCCTCCGGGGTTGCGGCGAGTGCGCGGATGGCGGCGCGAGCGAGCACAAGCTGGGCGTCCGAGGCTGGTTCGGCCTCGGCCAGGTGGCCCCAGATTGCCTCGGCATAGTCGGTGCGGACCTGCTCGCGGTCGGCGTCTGCCACATAGTGTGCAATGGCGAAATTGGCATTGGCGCAGGCAGTAGCCAGCAGCGTCGTGTTGGTCTCGTAGGCTTCGTGCTTGACGACGACCCCCACATAGTCAATCGCCGACATTTCCCCATCGCGGGTGAGGTTCCACAGGGCGGTCCAGATTACCGCGCGGGTCAATTCATCCTCGATGTCGGTCAGGCGCTCACTCGCTGTGTCTAGGGAGGTCTCGTCGAAGCGGATCTTGGCGTAGGTATGGTCGGCGTCGTTAAGCAGCAGCAATGCCGGGGCTGGAAGGCCGGCAGCCTCATCGATGATGGTGCGGGTGGTGCCATCGCCGGCGGGAAGATCGATGTCGATCTCGCGGTACTTGTACAGGGATGCATCAAAGAGCGAAGCGGTCAGGCGGTGCGGTCGGGTGACGTCCTCGGCGTCTGCACTGATGGCCAGCTCCGCAATCTTCTCGCCTTCGGTGTGCAGCTCCGGGGTGAGGGTATCCGGGCCCCACGTGCGCAGCCAGGCCTGCGACCAGGCATCAAGATCGCGGTCCGTGTGCTTCTTGAGCGCCTGCAGGAGGTCATCAAAGGTGGCGGCGGCAAAGGCGTGCTCTTGGAAGTAGTCGCGCGCACCGGCGTAGAAATTATCGCGGCCGACGTAATGCACCAGCTGCTTGAGAACCGCCGCTCCTTTGGCATAGGTGATGCCGTCGAAGTTCTGGCGCGCGGCATCCAGGTCCGGGATCTCCGCCTTGATGGGGTGCGTGGTGGGCAGCTGATCCTGCAGGTAGGCCCAATTCTTGCGGGCGCCGGCAAAGTTTGCCCAGGCCTCGGTGTAGTCGGTGCCGTGGACGGAAGAATCCGCGCCCATAAATTCCGCGAAGGACTCCTTGAGCCACAGGTCATCCCACCACTGCGGAGTGACGAGATCACCGAACCACATATGAGACATCTCGTGCAGGATGGTATTTGCACGGCCGGCGTGCTGCGCGCGGGTAGCGCGGGAGCGGAAGATGTAGTTCTCCGTAAACGTCACCAGGCCGGGATTTTCCATCGCGCCGAGGTTGTATTCGGGTACAAAGATGGAATCGTACTTGCCCCACGGATAGGGATAGCCAAAGTTCTGGTGGAAAAAGTCCATGCCTTGGGCGGTAAGTTCTAGGATTTCCTCGTCCAGGTGCTCAAACATGGACGCGCGGGCAAAGGCGCGCAGCTGTGCCGAATGGCTGCCATCCGGGGCGGTCCAGGTGCGCTCTTGGTACTGGTAGGGGCCGGCGGCGAAAGAAGTCAGGTACGTCGACAGCGGCGGGGTCGGCGCAAAAGTAACGGTGGCGAGCTCCCCCTCTTCGCTGCGTTCGACTTCTGGTTGGTTGGAAAGGATCTGCCACTTTTTCGGTGCGGTCATGCGCACGTGGAAGACGGCCTTGAGATCCGGCTGCTCTAGGCAGGGGAAGATGCGGCGGGCATCAGAAGGCTCGAGGTGTGAATACAGGTAGGTCGCGTCATCGGCCTGATCGTGCATCCGATGCAGACCCTGGCCGGTGCGCGAATAGCGCGAGTGGCTGGTGACTTCGATGGCGAGCTCCTCCCCTACTGGCAGGCCGTGCAGCCGGATGATGCTGCCATCAAAGTCCACCTCCTGCGGAGTGCCATTGACCTTGACCTCCGCGACGGATTCGCCTAGGTAATCCAGGAAAAGCTCGGGCTCACTGCTGCTGAGTTCGAGGCGGGTAGTCACGCGGTAGGTGGGGCTATCGAGTACCTCCGAGAGGTCAAGGTGGAGGTGATAAGCGCGCAGGTCCACCGCCGCTGCGCGTTCTTGGAGCAACTCGTGCTGCGTCTTAGTTTGTGGTGCGGTCATATCTACGAACTATAGTTACCGCCGTCACGTAGGGTGCGGGGTTGGGGTCCTAAGCTCCGCTGCCTTCTAGCAGCAAACTACCCAGCGGGTATTGGGACCTCGCTGTGGACCAGTTGGATTAGTTTTGCCGTCTCACACTCTTCAAGTGGCGCAAGATGTCAGTGACCATCAGCAAGCGTCACACCATACTGAGGGATGCAACCTATGGAAACCGTCAGGCGATAACACCACACTCACCACTTTCTGTAAACATAAGGCCTAGACCCCACTAGACGCGTGTAAAACAATGCTAGGAACGGCTCTATTTACAGTAAACATTCTGTCGCACACCGGCGTAACAATAGGGTGTACCCCAGGTGCCCCTACCAGCGCCCGCAGTTGAAGGCTTCACCTACCAAATGGTAAAGTTAGCTATATGCGAACCAGTCAGCGCTCCGAGATCCTGGAAGCTGCCCTCCGCGTCATGAACGCAGCGGAGGGTGGCGACATTACCCTTGACGCAGTGGCCCACGAGGCCGGGCTCACCAAACCGGGATTGCTATATCACTTCCGCAACCGCGACGTACTGCTCGCCGCGATCGTCGACCACGCTGCGGCCAACGTCGAGAACGACATGACTGCCACCCTTGGCAAGCCCCTCGAGAACGCCAACGCCACCGAGCGGCTCCTGAGCTACCTTCACGTCGCCGCCCACGGGGCCGCCAAGCGCGCCGAGTTCATCATCTGGGGCCAAGCGACGTACCGGCCCGAACTCACCGAACCGTGGACTACGCGGATGGGCCGCTGGCTCGAACTCCCGGACGATCTCGACGCCGCCACCCGAGCCAGGCTGACCACCGCCCGACTCGCCGCCGACGGACTCTGGGGCGCCCAGGCCACAGGTGTGTCCACCCTCCACGGCGCGGATCTCGAAGCCGTCGTCTCCAGCATTCGCTCCCTGATCGAAGGAACAACCCCATGAAGCAGTGGTTCCTGCTCGCTGGCGCCATCACTACCGAAGTGGCGGCGACGCTGTCTCTCAAGGCGGCGCTCAATCACCCATCCTGGTACATCGTGGTTGCTGCCGGATACATCGGCGCTTTCGTCTTCCTCACCTTCTGCCTGCGCGAAGGAATGCAGATCGGCGTCGCCTATGGCATCTGGGGAGCCAGCGGGGTCGTGCTCGCCGCCGTGCTATCCGCCGCGATTTTCGGTGAACCTCTGACCGCTGTGATGGGTCTTGGAATGGTTGCGATCATCAGCGGTGTCCTCACCGTCGAACTCGGCTCCCAGAAAGCTCAGCAAACCGCAGCCCAGGAAGCAGGAGTCAACTCATGAGATGGATCTTCCTCGCAGGCGCCATCTTGTCCGAAGTCGTCGCGACCATGTCGCTACGAGCCTCCGACGGTGGCCGGGTGAAGAAATGGTTCATCGGCGTCATCGCGGGGTATCTCGTGGCGTTCGTCGCCTTAAGTCTCGCCTTGGCCGACGGCATGGCCCTTGGCGTCGCCTACGGCATCTGGGCAGCATCCGGCGTAGCTCTCACCGCGATCCTCGCCCGGGTCATCTTCCACGAACCCCTCACCCGAACCATGGCCCTCGGCATCCTCCTCATCGCCGTCGGAGTTCTCACCGTTGAACTCGGCGCCAACTTGGCGAACTGATGCATTTCCGCAGGTAAACCAGGCAGATTGGTGTGCCCCAGGTGCACCACGAGGCGCACAGACAAAGGCTCCCCAATGAGCGCCTGTGGGCCTAGCGTTGTGGATGTGATCACCTGTGTCGTCCACTACACCATCGACCCCGACCAGATCGCGGCCTTTGAACAGTTCGCCCGCGCTTGGATGCGGCATGTCGACGAACACGGCGGCACCCACCACGGGTACTACCTACCCGCGGAAGGTGTGAGTGACCGTGCGGAATCCCTGTTCAGCTTCCCCAGCCTGGCTGCCTACGAGCAGTACCGCACCTTGTTCGGCACCCACCCGGACTTCATCGCCGCTGACCGGATTCGAGACGAGTCCGGGTGCGTCCTGCGGTACGAGCGCACCTTCATGCGGCCGCTCCTACCCCAGGGACACTGAAAGGGACTCCGGCAGCACGCTCGGCACAACCCACAACGCCGCAGGTCAGCGCGTACAGATGGGTGTAATCAACTGTTACATGTGTCACCCGTCTCGGAGAGAATAAGAATCAGAGCACGATCCTCTACGTCCGGTTCCTACCCCAGATCATTCCCACCGAAAGCCGCCGCCAACCGGCCTGACCTCGCTCACTCGCCGGGCCACGGCATCACCATGGGGCTTGACCTTCGAGCCGGGAGCCCGGGTGCTTGCCAAGGTCCAGCGAAGCTCTCCTGCTGCCGTGAACTATGTCGCGGTGGACATCGCGTCCTACGAGACGGCCAATGAAATCAGGGAATTCCTGGCCGGAAATGGGGCGTCATCCCTGGCCTTTGCCTCTGATACCGATACGCGGCTCATCACCGCCTACCGGATAAACCAGGTAAGCACCGCTGTAATCCTGGACGCCGCGGGCACGGAGGTCTTCCGTGCCGTGGAGCCGGGTGCTGCGTAACTGCGGACGGCACTGGCCGCGGCGGGAGCCGGCTCAGTGAAGCCCCTTAGCCTGCGGCGGGCTCAGATGTAACTGCAGATTTGTTCAGCATCGCAGCGCTGAGGGTCGGCCACCTCGGCGGTTGCATATTGTTCGGCCACGGTCACCCGGAGCGCGGTGAGCTCCGCGATTTTCCGGTCCAGGTCCTGCAACTGTTTCCCCAGGACATCCCGTACGTGGGTGCAAGGCGTCAAACCGCTATCGCGGATCCGCAGAATGCCCTGGATCTGCGCCAGGGTCAGCCCGGCGGTTTGGCTGCGGCGAATGAATTCGAGGCGGCTGAGGGTGTCGTGGGCGTAGTCACGATAGCCGTTGGCCGAGCGCTCAGCCGGTGGGAGCAGGCCCCGGTCCTCATAGAACCTGATCGTCTTGGTTGTTATACCGGCAGCATCAGCAACTTCACCGATTCGCATTTCGGGTCCTCATCTCGTTCCAAAAAATCGCATATGACCCTTCCATCGTACTGGAACGTTCCGCATCGGCACCCGCAAACCAACAGGTCCCGTCGCCAGCTTGACCTTCCCCCTTAGTGGAAGGTTGATAATGGGGTGTGACGTACTACTGGCCGTCCGGTTTCGTGTTGGGGTCCCCTGTCGGGGTTCCGGACACGAGCCGGACATATGAAGGGATGATCATGTCAATAAAAGTGAAGGGCCGGGAGCGCTCTGGCCTGGTGCTTGCGGCAGGCACTCTGCTGTCCTTCCTTGGTGTTGTGATGGTGGCGCTGGTGTGCTGCGGGGTACCCGTTCTGACGGCTGCAGCCGGTGTTTTCGCCGCGGCCGGCGCAATGGCCGGCAACCTCTGGTTCATTGCCGCCGCAGCCCTTGCCGCGGGGGCCCTGCTCCTGCGGGCGCAGCGTCGGGGCAGCCCGGGGACGGATTGTTGCGCCCGTTCCCGCCCGGGGGCCAGCCTGTCCGCGGGTTCTACTCCAACACCTCATTCATCGTCGGAGCAGGAGCGGTCCGGGCAGTCCCGGGCCGGTGCTTCTGAGGATGCGGGGTCACAGGGATGACGGGTGTTTTGGGTCTGGCCTTTCTGACCGGAATGCTTGCCACGGTGAATCCATGCGGGTTTGCGATGCTGCCAACCTATCTGGCGTATTTCATTGGTTCAGGCCCGGGTGCGGGACGGAAGCGGCCGTTGCTTGCAGGTCTTCAGGCCGGGGTTGCCCTCAGCGCCGGTTTCGCCACTGTCTTTGTTACGGCCGGCCTGCTCGCCGCTGTAGGCCTGCGGTCGGTGGCGTCGGCGCTTCCCTGGGCGGCGGCGCTGATCGGAGCGGTTATTGTGGTTGCCGGCCTTGGCATGGTGTTCGGATGGCAGCTGCCCGGGGCGAGGTTGAACCTGCCCCGGATTCTGAAGACGGACGGGACCAGTTCGGGCCTCAGGGCGGTCTTTGGCTACGGGGTGGCCTATGCGGTGGCTGCGCTCTCTTGCAGCCTGGCCGTGCTGCTGGCTGTTGTCGCCCAGGCTGTGTCCACCGGGAGCCTGGCCGGGCTGCTGGCGGTCTTCGCCGCCTACGCCTTGGGCTCCTCGGTGGTGCTGGTCCTTCTGTCCCTCGGTGCAGCGGTAGCGCGGGACGTCCTGGCACGCCACGTCCGAAGGATCCTGCCGTTTGTTAATCGTCTCGGCGGAGCCGCGCTTATCCTCGCAGGGATCTACCTGTTGCTCTACTGGGTTCCGGCCCTGTCCGGCGGGCAGGCCGGGGAGATCATGGGCGGGACGGTCACCGAAGCCAGCGTGGCGCTGTCCGGTTTCATCTCGGGCAACTGGCCCATTATCACCCTCACCGCGGTGGCCGCCGTCCTCGCCGCCGCGGCCCTGGCCCTGCGGCGCCGCAGTAAAAGCAAGGCACAGGACAACAGCGCAATCACGGATGGGGCTGAGAGCAGCGACAGCACCGAAGCGTGCTGCGGCCCGGAACATCTTCTTCCCGACACGGCGCCAGGGCGCACCAACCAGAAAGGAAACCCATGACAACGACCAGAAACCACCGGCGGATTTTCACCATTACTGCCGTCGTAGCGGCCGCGGCCCTCATCCTGGTCTTGGCCCTCACTGCGTTGAACCGCGGGAGCGAAACCGCTCCCGCCGCCGGGCCAGCGGGCGCAAACAACGTGGACAGGATCGAGATCACATCTGTGGACGGCAAGGCCCTCACCGTCCCTTCCACCCGCCCGACAGTGCTGTATTTCATGGCGAGCTGGTGCTATACCTGCGTTCCGCAGGCAGAAGCGATGAAGGAACTGGAACAGGAATATGCCGATAAGGCAGACTTCGTCGCCGTGGACGTGACGCCGGAGACCACAAAAACCCAAGTGGACCAGTTCCGCGAAATGGCCGGCACACCCGGATACCCCTTCGTTGTCGACCGGACCGGGGAACTCACCCAAAAGTACGCGGTCACATCCCTGGACAGTACCGTCGTCATCGCACCTGACGGTGACATCCTGGGCCGGGCCGATTCCCGGCCCATGAAGGCCGATGCCCTGAAGGAATTTCTTGACACAACACTTCCGTAGCAACACCGATCTCTTCGCTCCCGTTCTTGACCTTCCCGTGCAGGGGAAGGTGCAGACTGGGGACAGCATGCAAAAAGGAACGCCCCCCGGGGTGTTCATTCGAGACTCCAAGGAGGACTAATGCCTGAGGCAGCACCAAATTTTGATTTAGCCGTGATCGGTTCCGGAGGCGGCGCCTTCGCCGCCGCCATCCGGGCCACCAAGCTGGGCTATCGGGTCGTGATGATCGAACGCTCCACGGTGGGCGGGACCTGTGTGAACACCGGGTGCGTTCCCTCCAAAGCCCTGCTGGCCGCCGCTGAAGCCCGGCATGTCGCTGTGGATGCGACCGGAAGGTTCCCCGGGATCAGCACTTCCGCCGCCCCGGTGGACATGGGTGTACTGATAGACGGGAAACGCTCCCTGGTCGAGCGAATGCGCTCGGATAAATACGTGGATCTGGCCGCCGACTACGGATGGGACCTGCGCCAGGGCACCGCGGTGTTCGCCGGCACCCCGGAGGAACCGGTCCTGGAAATCACCGGACCCGACGGCACCCGCGACTCCCTGACCGCCGCCCATTATCTGGTCGCGACCGGTTCGACCCCGTGGGCACCCCCGGTGCCGGGACTGGATGAAGTCAACTACCTGACCTCGACCACCGCCATGGAACTGAACGAAGTGCCCGAGTCCCTGATCGTCTTCGGCGGCGGGTACGTGGCCCTGGAGCAGGCGCAGCTTTTTGCCCGCCTCGGATCCAAAGTGACCTTGCTGGTCCGCTCCAGGCTTGCCTCGCACGAGGAACCAGAAGCCTCCCGTGCGCTGATGGGCGTCTTCGCCGACGAGGGCATCCGCGTGGTCCGCCGCGCAGCCGTAACTTCGGTCCGCACAGATCCCGCCGGCGCAGAGGTCCTTGTCACCGCCACGGTCGCCGGGGGCCAGGAGGAATTCCGCGCCGCAAAGCTGCTGGTAGCCACCGGCCGACGCGCCGTCACCGACGGACTGAACCTGGACGCCGTCGGCGTCAAGACCGGCGACACCGGCCAGATCCTGGTCGAGAGCACACTCGCCAGCTCCAACCCCAGGATCTGGGCCGCAGGGGATGTGACCGGGCACCGAGAATTCGTCTACGTCGCGTCCGCCCACGGAACCCTGATGGTGGAGAACGCCTTCAACAACGCCGGGCGCGAGGTCGACTACCGGCACCTGCCCCGCGTGACGTTCACCAGCCCGTCACTGGCCGCGGTCGGCATGACCGACAAGGAAGCCAACGAGGCGGGCATCCGGTGTGAATGCCGGGTCCTGCCCCTGGAATACGTTCCCCGGGCACTGGTGAACCGGGACACCCGCGGCTTCATCAAAATCGTCGCCGACGCCGACACCGGACGGATTGTGGGGATCACCGCCGTCGGCAAGGAGGCCGGTGACCTGGCCGCCGCCGGAGTCTACATCCTCGAGGCCGGCATGACCGTTGACCAGGTCGCGAACCTCTGGTGCCCATACCTGACCATGGCCGAAGGGATCAAAATCGCCGCACAGTCCTTCACCACCGACGTCTCCAAACTCTCTTGCTGCGCCTCCTGACCCGCGCCAGATCCCAGCCTAATCCCATTACGTTGTTGGCAGTTCCGCTTGAAGGAGCCCAGGATTCGTACTCCTAGCCCCATGCTGGGGCAGGCTATGTTTATCTGCGTTCCTTCTGCCTTGTGGCAGTGGAACTAGTCGCTGGCTTCGGTATGGCTTATTTTCGTCCCTGTCTGAAAATGATCCGGGGGTGATGCCGCCGAAGGCAGTGACATACTCCAGACTGCTAATAGGAACCTGACCCGCACAGAATGTGCGAGGTCTCAAAGTAATGTGGATGCCAGCGTGAAGTATGTCGGTGCTGTTGCAAAGTTGGGGCAGTAGAAAGACCGGCGTGAAATAATCAGAGCCATGGGCATCTTCTCCGGTCGGCATTTCCCCCGTGACATCATCCTGTGGGCGGTGCGGTGGTACTGCCGCTACGGCGTGAGCTACCGCGACCTCGAAGAAATGATGACCGAGCGGGGTGTGCCAGTCGATCACACCACGATCTACCGCTGGGTGCAGAAATACGCCCCTGAGCTGGATAAGCACACTCGCTGGTACCGGCAGGTACCCGACTGGCAGGCCCGGTCCTGGCGGGTGGATGAGACCTATATCCGGGTCGGCGGCACGTGGTGCTATCTCTACCGGGCTATTACCGCCGGTGGCCAGACCTTAGACTTCTACCTCTCACCAAAACGGAATGTGGCTGCGGCCAAGCGTTTCCTGGCCAAGACGCTGCGATCGAATACGACAGCCGGGTCCCCGCGGGTCATCAACACCGACAAGGCACCAGCTCTGGCCAAGGCAATATCCGAGCTGAAGGCGGAGGGAATCTGCCCTCAGACGGTGGAGTACCGGCAGGTGAAATACCTGAACAACGTTCTCGAGGGAGATCATGGCCGACTTAAAAGAATCCTGGGACCGAAGGGGGCGTTCAAAAACCGAATTTCCGCCTACCGGACGTTGAAAGGGATGGAAGCGATGCATTCATTACGGAAAGGTCAGGGCACGATGTTTGCTTATGGGCACCCCAATCCGGACGCGGTGATCGTCAACCGGGTCTTCGAGACGGCCTGAGAACGCCGGCACGCAGCGGCCATCAGGAAATGAGAAACTGGGTCGTCTCGGCTCTCCGCCCAACTTTGCAACAGCACCCTGCAATTCTCCTGTGGCGACTTTGAATTGTTTCCTTTATAGGTGAAGCCAAACCCGTTGATTGGCTGATATCCAGAGGTGCTGAGGGGCTGAATGGCTTTTCCCAAGGGTAAGGAGTGGCTGTACCGCTAGACCGGAAGACGTAGGAAAAGCCCGCAGCCAGAAGGTGGCTGCGGGCTTGGGGAAGCTTAATGCTTCTAGTGTGTCTGGGGCTACGGGCCTACTGCTTGATAGCAGAGACCTCGAGCTCAATCTTGATCTCCTCGGAGACCAGCACGCCGCCGGTCTTCAGCGGAGCGTTGAAGTCGATGCCGAAGTCCTTGCGGTTGATCTTGGTGGTTGCCTCGAAGCCCAGGCGGGTATTGCCAAATGGGTCCTCGGCGGTAGCAACGTCTTCAACGTCGAGGTCGACGGACTTGGTGGTGCCCTTAATAGTGAGGTCACCGGTGACGGTGCCGTTGCCATTCTCATCAACGTTGAGGTTGGTGGCCTTGAAGGTAATCTCCGGGTACTGCTCTACTGCGAAGAAATCTTCGTTCTTTACGTGTGCATCGCGGTCATCGTTGCCGGTGGAGATGGAAGCGGTGCGGATAATTGTCTCAGCAGCGGAATCGGCGATGTTCTCGGCCACGGTGATGGTGCCTTCGAAGTCTGCGAAGTTACCGCGAACCTTGGTGACCATCGCGTGCTTGGCGACGAATCCGATAACGGTGTGGGCTGGGTCAAGTGCGTAGGTACCTGCTGCGAGGGACATGATGAATACTCCTAAGGTTGTTGTTTGCGTTACACCCCACAGTGTACGTACCACTTCTAAATAGTCAACACGTGAAGTAAAAAGTTTTTGAACGTGCAGGTCACAGAAGTGTGATTGGGAAGAATTTAAAAAAGAAGGCCGAATCGAAGGTCGTGTTCCTCGATTCGGCCGTGTGGGTTGCGCCTAGGGCTGCCCGACGAGACCAATGTCTGCGATGGTTGCCTTATCGGACTTGGGCAGCTCGGTGATCATGAAGAGGATCCCATCGAATTGCTCGGTGGTTTCCTCCAGCTCGATATCTTCCTTGCCGCTTTCGAACTTGCCCCTGGCCAGTTGGTGCAGGGAGCCAGCTTGTGGGTTCTCCGGATTGAAGCTGTCCTGGTTTACGCCATAGACGGCGTACCTCGCCCCAGTTGAGTTGGACTGCACCACCGGCAGGACCGCTAGGTGCGTTGGCGTATCCAAGGTGACGAGGACGCCGGTGTCCTCCTCGGCGGTGGACCACGTGGTGGCCGTTTTGCCGTCGATAAGCGCTGCGTTGTCCTTGTTATCAGGGACGGTAACCGCAGAGGAAGGCTGGAGACGCACCGGCGGGGTATCCGGAATGTCCGTGCTGCCGTGGATGGTCTCGCTGACCGGGTTGGATGCCTCCACATTGCTGAGCAAGGACATGATCCAGGTGGTGAGCGCGGCCATTGCTACGACGAAGATCGTGGCAAAGATGCCGATGACGATGACGCCGGAACCGGAATAGCCGCGGCCGCCAAAGCCGGGTTCTTGCGCGGGGTCATCCTCTTGATCCGGTTCTACCTGTGCCTTCACCGGCAGGGCTTCAGGTGTTTCTTCTGGTTCATCCGGTGCGAAGTCGTGCAGGCGCTGGGCGATGCCGGCCAAGGTTAGCGCCTGTGCCTCCTGCAGCTCCTCCATCTTTTCCTCGCGGCTGTCCTCATCAGCACTATCGAGCGCGTAGTGCGCATCTTCGATGCGCTGGGCGGCCTCGTCTGCGGGGAGATTGGCGTCCTCAGAAATATCGCGCAGTTTCTTCGGCGAAGGTTCGGTAGACTCCACCAGCAGCTCCAGGGCGGAGCTCAAAGCCTCGCGGTCGGTGGCTGCGGAGGTGCCGTCCAGCACGGCTGGGAAGGCAACCTTGACCACGCCATCGGTAGAGACGCGGAAACGGTCACGGTGCTCCACGCCGAGGGTGAGGCCGGCGTCGTGGGCAGCGGCGGCATCAGCAAAAAGCGGCGCAGTAGCTCGTGCCACGGAATGGGGATCGAGGTTATCGGCCTCCGCTACCTGCTTGAGGGAGGTGCCCTCAAACCAATCCGCTACCACCAGGCAGCCAGTGCGGTAGGACAGGATTTGGATATTATCCGCCACGGTATCGAGCTCCAGCTCGGCCAGGCGGCGGGTATTGCGCGAAATCTCCGCGGAGCGGCGCGCCGCGATTCCCGGCGTCGACGGCGCAATCGGCGCCAGGCTATTGGTATCGACGAACGTCAGGGCGACCAGCCGGCCGGTGGACTGTTCGCGCGCCTGCCAGAATTGCGCACCAGTGACCGCACCGTGATCCTGCAGCAGGCGGAAGCGACCGTCCGATACCGGGGCGCCTGGGACCAGGCGTGGGCCGCGGACGATGCCCGCGGACATCGGCGGCGGCACCAGGGTGGCATTGAAAGCGTCCTGGGTAAATACCGGCCGGATTTCCGGTACGTCGGGCTCCTCTAGCTCGATGGCCTTGGAGGAATCGACCTTGATGAAGCGGGACATGCCCGGAATGCGCTGCAGGGCGCGGGCCAAGTTCTGTACCTCCGGCAAGGAGGACTTGGACAGCACCAGGCCGGTGGCGATGAGGAATATGACACCGAGCACCGCGACCTTGATCAGCGAGACGATGGACGGCAAATTCTCCGGAAGGAGGAGATTCACGACCCAGTACAGCACCCAGGAGACGACCAAGCCCACTAGGCCGGCACCGGAAGCCCACAGCACGGTCTGCGTGACGGCCTTGCCGCCGAGGCTGCCGAGCTTGCGCTTGAGTAGGAAGCCGCCAATGACCGCACCGGAGACGAAGCCAAAGCCATTGGCCGTACCGAGCAGAATCACCACGCGGTCCGGGTTGGACGTCATCAATGGTGCCAAGAGAGTGAGGACGATCTTGGTCAGCGTGATGCCGGCGATGATGAAGGTAGGCGTCCAGGCTTCCTCGCGGGCATAGAACACGCGCAGGTGCAGCAGCACCAAGGCATACGGGATGAGTGTGAAGGCGGAGAAGCTGATGGTCAGGCCGAGCTGCTCGGCGCTCTCGGCGCCGTAGGCACCGTATTGGAAGAGGGCGCGGGCGATAGGAACGCCGAAGCCGGTCATGAAGATGACGATGGGGATAAGTGCGATGAAAGTCAGCTTGGAGCCCAGGGTGAGATCGCGGACCACGGCATCTACATCGCCGTCGGCGGCGTTGCGGGACAGGCGAGGCATAATCGCCGTCAGGAGCGTCACGCCGATAACGCCATAAGGCACCTGCAGCATGAGCCAGGCATTCTGATAGACCAGCGGTGCGCCCGCATCCGCGTATGCGGCCACGCGGGAGGTGACCACGTAGCCCAGCTGGGAGATGGCTACGTAGGTAATGATGGCCAGTGCCATGCCGCCGAATTGCTTGATGCGCGCATCCAAGCCCCACTTGGGGCGCAGGTTAATGCCGGCCTTCTTCAGGTATGGCAATAGGATGAGGCACTGCACCATCACCGCCGTGGTGGTGCCCAGGCCCAAGAGCATGACGTGCGGATCGGCCACCGGCGTGGGCTCATGCGGGTCTAGCTGGCCGGGCAGGAAGCGATAAGCCAGCAGCACACCAATGGAGATGAAGTTATTGATCACCGGCGCCCAGGCGCCCGGACCAAAGATATTCTTGGTATTGAGGACGGCCTGGAAAAGGGCGAAGAGGCCGTAGAAAAGAATCTGCGGCAGCAGCAAGAAGGCCAAGGAAGTTGCCTGCACGGCATTGGCCTTGGAATCCTCCGGCAGCATCATCCTGGTTAAGAAGGGCGCGAGCACCACGGAGGCGATGGTGACTATGCCCAGGATGGAAAAGGCCAGGGTAAATAGCCGCCGGACAAAGGTCTCGCCGCGGTCCGTGTCTTCCTTTTCGGCGCGCACGAGGACGGGGACGACCAGAGAGGTCAACACCGCACCCAAAACGATCTCGGTGACGAGGTTGGGGATCTGGTTGGCGCTACTAAACGCAGTTCCCACCGTGGCGCCGAGCGTGGCGCCGATGAGCATCTGGCGCAAGAAGCCGGTGATGCGGGACAGCAGCGTCGCGATGGCCATCGTGCCTGTTGCGCGGATGACATCCTGATTGGATGATTCATTGTCCGCGTTGCGTCCAGTGAGCGCGGACTTATCCTCCTCAGGAGGAACGGTGGTGTCCTTCACCGCTGGGGTGGGGCGCTTTTCTGGTACCGGAGCGGGAGGAGAGGCCTGGACGATGCGGCCGCGAGCACCCGCCGGGGCGGGGTGCTCTGCCGGCACGGCGGCATCCTTCGGGTCAACTACACCCGCAGGTGACT
Source organism: Corynebacterium sp. MSK122 (assembly GCF_030229435.2). Classification (NCBI taxonomy): domain Bacteria; kingdom Bacillati; phylum Actinomycetota; class Actinomycetes; order Mycobacteriales; family Corynebacteriaceae; genus Corynebacterium; species Corynebacterium sp. MSK122. The sequence continues at coordinate 21,181 of NZ_JASPHV020000015.1, forward strand.
TCTCCACGTGTTCGGCCTCGCGGCCAGTCTTATCAGTCATAGAGGATACAACTTCAACTTACTTTTTAAGCCTTTGTGATTTTTTGCGCCGATGGCGGCCTAGCCGGAAGAGCGTGGCTAAGACCAGCGCAAGGGCGCCGGCTATGCCGACGCCATACACGCTTACGATACCGGCACGCGTTTGCACAGCGATATTGATGGGCTCGGAGATGGTTTGCTTTTCTGGGGTAGCAAGCCATAGGCCAATGTCCGTGCGATCGGCGTCCTTAGGCATATCGGCGGTCATGGATACAGTAATAGAGCCCTTGGCCGGAATACGGACGCTCTTGGGTGTGTTGAGGCGCGCGCCATCGGGGGCATCGTATTGCAGCTTGGCCTCCACCGGTAGTGGCAGGCCATTTTCTGCCACGATGAGCAGCGGCGATGACTCGGATACGCGGGTATAGACATTGCCCGGTGGGATAAGAGCCACAGAAGAACGCAGGTCCCGCAGCGTATCGGAATGCACATCCATCGTGTGAGTGAACCGGCGCCGTGCCTCTGCATTGCTTCCCAAGCTATCGCGGTTGGTCAGCGAGAGGGCGGCGAGCAGATCCCGGCGCAAAGGCAGGACGAATTCATAGCGAGTGAGCGCGATATCTGGATCATCGACCATGATATTCATCAGCTCATCGGTATAGCGGGCCTGCTGCTCCACGCGGACGATATCGGATTCGGCAAAGGCGGCGGGATCGCTAAAGGGGCTGCCGGGCAGTGAACCGGGCTCCGCGGTCTCCTGCTTTAGGCTGCCGACGGTGCGCGGATGGGACTTACCGGAAGCGATGAGTGCCTCGGCAGAGTCGAGTGCGTACTCGGCCGCGCTGGGATCCAAGTAATTGGGCAAGCGCGCCACGGTGTCATCGCTCGCGGCCAAGCTCAGTGCGGCGCCGCCGGTGATGGCACGAGAAAGATCGGAATCGAGCGAGTAATCGTAGCGCAGCTCCGGGTTGGAATAGCCCACCGTCTGTGGCTTGGAGCCGGTTTGGGCGAGGAGGGCGCCCAGGGAGGCGTCGAAAGTCACGGCGCGGCCGGGCCACGAAGTATTATCCGCCACCAACGCGGGCAGGGGCAGTTGCTGATCCACATAGCCGGAGCCGACCGCGAGCACGGTGGTGGCCGGCTTGGCACCGAGGATTCGCTCGATGGTGCGATTGCCGCGTTGTAGCCCCTCATAAGTAAGGAAGGGATTATTCGCCTTGGCCACGGAGGAAGCATTGGCGTTCGCCCACGGCATAGACATAAAGCAATCGAGCTCGCGCAGGCGCTTGAGCCAGCGGGCAGCATCCTCTTTCCCCGTGCCGGGTTCGAGGTGCACATCGTCCTCGTTAGTAAACCACGAATCGCGCAGGCGCTTAGGGCGCTCGGCTTGAGGTGGGCGGGCCGAACCTACCTTATAGCCCTCCGCCATGCGGTTGACCGTATCCAAAAGGGCGGGATCGATGGCTACGCAGCCTGCCCCGCGCAGGTCGTGATCGGCGTACGTGCTGACCAAGCGATCGAGCCGGCCGCCCTCAGCCAGTTCATCTGCCAACTCATCAGAGGAGAGGATAAGCTCCTCTCCCCCAGCGCCGCCTGGTATCGAGTCGATATCGGCGCTGATGGGATAGATCACGGTGAGATCGTGGGGTGTGGGATCCGAGGGGGCATCGCCAAGCGCCTGCTCCTTCCCCTTCACCTGGCCCACAAGGCGTTCCTCCGCAAAGCTGACCGCCTCGCCGCCTACAGTGCCGGTGAGGGTAAATAGCAGCGGATAGGAGCCGGGCTCTTCGATGGCCAGGGTCTGCTCGCCGTGCAGGGAGGTGGGAACCTGGAAGGTGACCTCCCGGGATTCGCCCGGCTGCAGGGGTGCGGTGGTAGTGCTGGGGCCGTAATACGGGAATTCGCCGGTGGCCAGCTGCGTGCGGGCCTGCGCGGTGTCCTGCACGGCATCGCCGCGGCGGCTCGTGAGTTGGAGATCCTCCATGGTTTCGTCGGTGGGATTGTGCAGCCGGAAGGTCAGTTTCAGGTTCTTGCCCACGGTAAAGGGTTCGGCCGCAAGGAGATCAAGAGTGGCCCGCTCCGGCCCGCGCGCGCCCAACCATGCCTGGATATCCTGCTGCTTTTCGGCGGCCGAGTCCATCTGCGCGGCGGCCTCTGGTAGCGGCAGGCACACGCCCCACCCTGCTACCGCCATGCAGCCGCCCACGACGGCCCAAGACTTCAGGCGCTGGCGCATTACCGTGGGGTCACTTTCCCCGCCGCGGCTTCCTTTCGTGCGAGATCGGGAAGAAGATCATGCGCGATGCGCGCTAGCTTGCGCTCATCGGCGTAGGCCAAGTGCTCGATGAGTTCGGAGACGGGGATCCACGAGACCTCAGTGACCTCTGGATCCTCATCGTTCATAATGCCGTCTACAAAACGCAGCAGGTGGTGGTGCACGGTCTTATGGATGCGCACCCCATCAGAGACGAACCAGTAATCAATCATGCCGAGGTCCGCAAACACCTCGCCAAAAATGCCGGTTTCTTCCCATACCTCGCGTTCAGCGGTGACCTCCTTGGCCTCGCCATTTTCCACGTGGCCCTTGGGCATGGACCACAGCAGGCGTCCGCGGCGGTCGAGGCGGCCGATGAGCGCCACATAGAGCCGGGAAAGGTCGACATTGCCATTGGCATCGACGCACTCCGCCAAGCCGGAGACAACGAGGCCGCCCGCGGAGGTTTCATCGCGGGTTTCCATGGCCGTGGATTGGCCATTGCCACCGCGGTAGGGCTTGCGCTGCTGGGTGGTGCGGCGCGCGCGATTATCCGGCCGGCGGCGCCGCCTGCGCCGAGACCGGTTGCGGTTGCGGCCGCCTCCCTTGGAGGGGCCCTGTTCTTGGTTAGTCATCCCTGCCAATCGTAGTAGACTCTCACCCGTGAATTTTCAGGACACTCAGCTAATCGGCGTTCTTGCCCGCGCGGAATCCACCGTCTCCTCCCTCAGCAGCCTGCTGGGTGGACTGGTGGAGAAATTTGCCGCGCGCGGCTACTCGCTCTACCTCGTGGGCGGCTCTGTGCGCGATGCGCTTTTGGGCCGCTTGGGAAATGACCTGGACTTTACTACCCCGGCCCGTCCTGAGGTGGTCAAGGAGATTCTCGATGAGTGGGCCGAAACCGTGTGGGATACCGGCATAGACTTCGGTACCGTCTCCGCGGCCTACAAGGGCCAGCAGATTGAGATCACTACCTTCCGCTCCGATTCTTATGATGGCCAGTCCCGCAATCCTGAGGTGGTTTACGGTGACACCTTGGAAGGCGATCTTGTCCGGCGCGACTTCAAGGCCAATGCGATGGCCATTGAGCTGCTTGCCGACGCCTCCTTTAAGTTCCACGATCCCCTCCACGGCCTCCAAGACGTGGCTGACCGGGTGCTCGATACCCCGGATAAGCCGGAGATCTCCTTCCACGATGATCCGCTCCGCATGCTGCGTGCGGCTCGTTTCGCCTCCCAGTTGGAATTCCGCGTGGCGGATCGCGTTGTGGAGGCCATGCGGGATATGGCTGGCGAGATCCAGCGCATCACCGTGGAGCGCGTGCAGGTGGAGCTGGATAAGCTCATCTGCGGCACGGCCCCGTGGGATGGCATTGATCTACTGGTATCTACGGGAATCGCGGACTATATCTTCCCTGAGATCCCCGCGCTACGCATGACCGCGGACGAACACGCGCAGCACAAGGACGTCTATGCGCACTCGCTCAAGGTGCTGAGCCAGGCCATGGATCAAGAGGAAGATGGACCTGATCTTGTCCTGCGCTGGGCGGCGCTGCTGCACGATATTGGCAAGCCGGATACCTTTGATAACACCGATGGCAAGGTCTCCTTCCACCACCACGAGGTGGTGGGCGCCAAGCTCGCCCGCAAGCGCCTGCGCAAGTTGAAGTACCCGAAGGCCACCACGGAGTCCATCGGCCAGCTGGTGTACCTACACATGCGCTTCCACGGGTTTGGGGAAAATCAGTGGACTGATTCCGCCGTGCGTCGCTATGTCACCGACGCCGGCAAGCTTCTTCCCCGCCTGCACAAGCTGGTGCGCGCGGATTGCACCACCCGCAATGCCAAGAAGGCCCGCCGCCTCCAGCGCACCTACGATCAGCTCGAGGAGCGTATCGAAGAGATCGGCCGCAAGGAGGACTTGGCCCGCGTGCGTCCAGACCTCGACGGCAACGAGATCATGGAGATCTTAGGGCTCCAGCCCGGCCCTGAGGTGGGCCAGGCATGGTCCTATCTCAAGGAGCTGCGCCTCGAGCATGGCCCCCTCGAGCGCGAGGAAGCGATTGCGAAGTTGCGTGAGTGGTGGGATTCTAAACAGTGATGTTTGCCGATAGATTATTCAACGCCCTCGAGCGCAATGACCCCGCCCCCGGCCAGCTGCTCATCGCCGCTCCGGGGATGCTTTCGCCGGAATTCGCCCGTTCCGTCATTCTCGTTATTGAGCACAATGACATGATGACCTTCGGCGTGGATCTGACCAAGCGCTCCGAGGTGGCGATTTTCAATGTGCTGCCGGAATGGCTTCCCGTTGTGGCCAAGCCGCAGGCGCTGTACATCGGCGGCCCGCTCAATCAGCAATCCGTCGTAGGACTCGCGCAGACCAACCAGGGCGTCGATCCGGACAAGCATGACCGACTCACCCGCCTCGCCCCGCGCCTCGCGCATGTGGATCTGCGTGCCGACCCAGAAGAGATAGAGCCCTTGGTCTCGGGCATGCGCATGTTTGCCGGCTACGCCGAGTGGGGCCCAGGCCAGCTCGCGGAGGAAATTGAGGCCGGCGAATGGTTCGTCTCCCCTGCCCTGGCCCAAGACGTCATTACGCCGGGTCCGGCCGACCTCTGGTCCGATGTTATGAAGCGCCAACCCATGCCGTTGCCGCTGTACTCCACCTACCCTGTCAACGTGGAAGACAATTAATTCCTATCGCGCTGCAGGCAGTGGGCTAAACTAGCCCGCATGCGTGAGGATATTTCCCAAGGTTTGCGGGATACTAGGGCCGCCGCCATCGGCCTCATTCCCCTCGGCCTAGCCTTCGGCCTGCTCATGGTCCAATCCGGCTTCAGTTGGTGGTGGACGCCGATTTTTTCCATCGTCATCTACGCCGGCTCTATGGAGTTCCTGGCTATTTCCATGGTCACCGGCGGCGCCACAGCCTTGGCTTCCCTAGTTACCGGTTTCATGGTCAACTTCCGCCATATTTTCTATGGCCTCACCTTTCCTCGCCAACGCATTCACTCGCGCCTAGGCAGGGCTTATTCCACCTATGCGCTTACCGACGAAACCTATGCCATCGTCTCCTCCCTCCCCACCGAAGACCGCCCGACCGGATCCCGGATCCTCACCATCCAAATTTTTTGTCAGGCTCTGTGGGTAGGCGGTGGCATTGTCGGTGCTCTCGCCGGTCAGGTGATTCCCTCTTCAGTGCAGGGCATGGAATTCGCCCTAGTGGCGCTGTTCGTCGTGCTGGCGATGGATTCCTTCCGCAATAACCAGGACTTCTCTTTGCCTTTGAGCGCGGCAATGGTAGGAATCCTCGCAGCCGCCTTCGCTCCTGGACAACTCCTCATGGTGGCTCTCAGCGTCTACTTCATCCTGCTCATTGTTCGGTACCTATCCCCACGCGTCGATGCCGCTTTCAGCTTGCGTAGGCGAGGCGACCTTAAGGGATTCCGGGAGGAGTGCTAAATGCCCGCAGGAGTCACCCTTGCTTCTATCGTGACAGTCTTGGTTCCCATCGGTTTGATTACCGTTGTACTTCGCCAACTTCCTTTCTCCTTTGTGAAATGGATGAAGGATAGTCAGTTCCTTTCCTTGCTCGGCATGATGATGCCTGTGGGCGTGATGACCATCTTGGTGGTGTATACCGTCCACGGGCAGGGCGACGCCCCCGGTGGTATCTGGGCGGCTTTACTCGGCGTGCTCGTTACCTTTTTACTCCACCTGTGGAAGCGCGAGTCAGCGCTGTCCATCTTTGGCGGGACCGCCTTCTACATGCTCCTCGTCAACGTAGTCTTTTAGCCCCTGTGATTCTTATAAGCCGAACTTGGCGGTGGCTTCGGACCATAGGGCGTCGAACCGAGACTGGTCCACGTATTGCGCGCTAATGTCCGGAAAATCATCATAGGTATCCGGGTGAGGGACAACCTCTTGCGGCTGATCTACGTTGCCCGTGGAACTAGTAGGTGTCGCTACCCCGACGATGGCATCCGAGGGATCCAGTGCAATCATGCGCACCATGCGGCAGCTGGTTGCGTCGCGCTCTTCCATTTCCGCCATGTGGATCGCTGAGCCCACGCCGGGCACATTCAGTTCGGTTCGTACGTATAGGTAATTCGTCATGGCATTTAAGTGTAGCTACGTGCTGGGACGCTGTGCGTAACGGGCCGCTAGCCACGAGCACATCATGAGCTGAACCTGGTGGTAAATCATCAACGGGAGGATTAGTAGACCAAGGGATGCGCCGCCAGAAGCGAAGATTACCGACGCCATTGGCAGTCCCGTGGCTAAAGACTTTTTCGATCCACAGAACTCGATTGCAATGGTATCGGCGCGATTGAATCCCATTTTTTGGCTTGCCTTTCTGGTGAGCCACAGCATGAAGGCGACGAAGATCGCGGCGAAGACGACTAGGAACGCCAGATCCCACAGGGAAATAGAGGACCAAATTCCGTCCACCACACCCTTGGAAAAAGCCGAATATACCACCATTGCGATTGAGCCGCGGTCCACGCCTTTGGTGGCCTTGCTTTGCGCAGCCTTCCCCACCCAGCGTCGAGTTAGCTGACCTAAAACAAATGGCGCCAACAATAGAAGGGCGATTTCGCCGAATACAGACGTATCGATGTGAACTCCTCCCCCAGTTCCCATCAGGAGCATGACGAGCAATGGGGTGATGATTACTCCCACCAAGTTTGAGGCAGAAGCCGATACGATTGCGCCCGCCACGTTTCCCTTCGCGATTGAGGTGAAGGCAACCGAAGATTGCACCGTGGATGGAACCAGCGTGAGGAATAAGATGCCCAGGTACATGTCGTGCGATATGACAGCGGTGAGTGGGCGCAGAGCTATGCCTATAAGCGGGTAAACCACAAAGGTGAAAGCGAGAATTGTGAGGTGTAGCCGCCAATGCTTGAGTCCGTTGAGGGCTTCTTGAGTGGAAAGCCTCGCGCCATACAAGAAGAAGAGTAGCGCGATGGCCACGTTTGTTAATTGGCCGAATATGTCGGCAAAGCTCCCGCGGGCTGGTGCAATGATCGCAATGATGACCGCTAGGATAATGAGGACGATAAGCGGGTCGGGTATTTTCAAACGCTGCAGCATGCTAAGAGTTTAAACCCTATTCGTCATCACATGCTGCAGATGCTCGGGCCAAGAAAACACAACCCGTGTAGTTTCACGTGAAACCACACGGGAAATGCACTTTAGGCCGTGGTGACGTTAGAGCCGTCTTGTTTAACTTCGTATTCTTCCAATGGATCGCGCCCCGGGCCGGAGATTACGCTTCCATCGCTGAGATTGTAGGAAGTGTTATGTGCCGTGCAAGTGGCCGTCATGCCATCAATCTTGGTGATTGGATTGTGTTGGTGGGGGCAGGTTTGAGAATAGGCCTTAAACTCACCTTCCTTGGGCTGGGTGAAGATTACGCCATCAACAATCTTCGCAGAGCCAATCGGAATCTCGGTAGCCGCAATTTCTGCGGACGGAGAAGAGCCACAAGCTGCGGCGTAGGCGCCTGCAAATGTGGTGGCGGTTCCAAGCAAAAACATTCGACGGGAGCACTTAATCATGCCTCTACTCTAGCCCGTTGGTCTTGCGTAATGTGCCACACCCGTTTGGCCGGTTGTAATCAGAGTTTCACGTGAAACACTGTAGTTAGTTAGCTAGGAGTCCTTCCCAAGTCTCCGGAGAGCCACCGGAGGTAGCGACAAGTTCATAGGTGCCGGACTCAATTCCTAAATCATCTACGATGCTCTGAGCAGATTGCTGTTCTTGCGCTTCTGCTACGGACGTCGTTACCTTGTGGTCTTGCTCAGTGTAAGCGCCGATCGCAAAAGTTGAAGCGGCGATGGCCGCCAGGGCGGTACTTTTCTTCATGCACTATATTCTGCCCTTCAGGGGGCTGGTTGCGCTCTTGCCTGTCAGGGTTCCATGGTAGCTTTACGTAACCTCTACCCTCTCTCGCAGGAACAAGAATGGGACGATGAACCTACTGTAGGTGAGGTCAAGTATGGGTCATGGCCAGAAGATATACTGAATTATAATATCGGCTGTTACTAAAACGGAATAAGCAACTGCTCCGACTATTAGCGTCACTGTGACTATAACAAAGTGCAGCGATAATTCAATATGAAAGGCATAGCTACAAAAATTCCCCTTCTGGATGAAATGTAATTCTTTTCCAGAAGGGGGTTGGTTGTGCAGGAGTGCGTGGCTACCTGTCAGATTCGCGAGCGGCGTGACGGAGCGCGTCGACATCAACCTGGGGCGCGGGTGCTGCGGCGGCCTCCTCCCCACCGCAACCGTCGGAACCACAATTACAGGATTCTCCACAACCCTCCTCATCCGCGTGTGCTTGTTCGTAGAGGAACGCGGCACGAGAGCCGAGATTGGAACCGACGGAGAGGGCTAGAACTGCGGCCACAAAGGTAAGAACTGGAATCAGCCACATCCAGCCCTCAGCGCGGAGCGCGACGATGCCGCCGAAGACTAAGCAGACGCCGCTCAGCATCCAGAATGGCCCGGCGACGCGATGGGCATTGTCCCATGCTTCACGGGACTTGCGAATTTCCTGCAGCCGCAAGCCGATATAGCTATTTCCAGGTAGGCGCTTGGTGGAGGCCAAGGCACCCACGACGATAAGAAAGACGGCGAGGATTAAAAAGATGATTCCCACAGCGATCATGTATTCAGTTTAACCTTGTAGCGCCAAGATAAAAATCGTGGCTGGGGTGAGTGTTCTGGCTATGCCTCCGGTCGGGTAGTATGCCTTTAAGGTCGATCGATAGATATTGAATTGACCGTTGCCTCTGTACCGCACTGTTTCACCCTGGGATTGTTTACCAAGGGGCGAAACACCCGATTTGATTGTAAGTACATGAATCTCAAGAAACTCTCGGAATCTCTGTTGTTCCGCATCATCGTCGCCATCATCCTTGGCGTGGTGGTGAGCCAATTCGCGCCCGAATGGTTTGGCCGCGTATTCGCCACCTTCAATGGACTCTTTAGTAACTTCCTCAATTTCTTTATTCCGGTCCTCATCTTCGCGCTTATCGCCCCGTCGATTGCTGGTCTGGGACGGGGAGCCGGAAAATGGCTGGGTGTTACTGCAGGTATTGCCTACGGCTCAACGATTGTTGCGGGTCTTCTTGCCTACGTACTTGCGCACTGGCTCTACCCCACCATGCTCAGTGGTCAGGATCTGATTACAAATGTCTCCGATATTAATGAGGGGGCACTCACTCCGTACTTCGAGGTGGAAATGGCGCCGCCTTTTGAGGTCATGACGGCTCTCTTGTTGTCATTCTGCATCGGCGTAGCGATGACTACAGTGAAGTCCGATACCTTGTATGCGGTCACAAAGGAATTGGAGAGCGTAGTAGTCAAGGTCATTTGGGGCTTTGTAGTGCCAATTTTGCCCTTCTATATCTTCGGCATGTTCCTAGGCTTGGGTATGAATGGCAATTTGGGCTCAGTGCTCTCGGCCTTCGCCAAGGTCCTGATCCTGGCGGTTGTCATGACTCTGGTCTATCTGGTGCTCCAGTACATTATCGCTGGCGCAATTATCGGAAAGAATCCTTTCAAGGCACTGCGCAATATGGTGCCGGCATATTTCACCGCACTGGGAACCTCTTCTTCGGCCGCGACAATTCCGGTGTCTTTGGAGTCGACGCTGAAGAATGGCATTTCGAAGCCGGTGGCAAGTTTTGTTATTCCTCTGTGTGCGACCATCCACCTCTCCGGTTCCATGATTAAACTGACGCTCTATGCTTTTGCCATCGTGTACATGGCGAACCTGGATATTAGTACGAGTACCGGACTTGGTTTCATCTTCCTATTGGGAATCATGATGATTGCGGCACCGGGTGTGCCCGGCGGCGCGGTCATGGTCGCAGCTGGACTACTGGCGGACATGATGGGCTTTGACGATGGCATGGTGGCACTGATGATCGCCGCCTATATTGCTATCGATTCGGTTGGCACTGCCGCCAACGTTACTGGCGACGGCGCTATCGCGATGATCGTGGACAAGTTCGCGGGCTCCAAGAAGGACCACACCGAAGAGGAATCTGCAGAAGCAACCGCGTAGAGGCTTTTTATAGGGAACCCTCCTCAGCTGCCGAGGGCTGAGGAGGGTTCTTCGCGTCTTCAGGACTACTCTTGAGTCGCTGCCTTCATGCGAGCTACATACTCGGCGAGTTCCTTATGCAATGCTTTCTCATCGGAAATGCGACCTGGAGTTCCTTCTACTGGCCTGCCTTCCGTGTCTGTTTCACGTGAAACGTGGCGATCAATAATCTTGGTGATTGCGGAGCCTGTAATGGCGCCCGCTGCCCCGGCGGTCACGGCATCGCGCACGTGTTGCGGCTCGGAAATGCCGAATCCTAGCAGTACTGGAGGCCCGTCGAATCTATTGATGTTGGCGACGACATCTTCGAGCCCATTAGTCTCAGATTCCTTTTCGGCACCCGTGACTCCATCTCGTGATACTGCGTAGATATAGCCGCGTGAGCTTTGAGCGACGCCCTCGAGGGTGTGCGCAGTCGCGCGGGCCGGGGCGATAAATATTGGATCAATACCGGCTTTTTCTGCTGCGGCGATGAAGGGAGCGCCTTCGCGCACGGGGACGTCGGGAAGCAAGATGCTGTCCGCGCCCGCTTCTGCAAACTCGGCGTAGAAGCGGTCAAAACCCCGAGTGAAGGCCACATTGCCGTAGATGAGCATGCCGATGGGAAGCTCGGGAAACTCCGCGCGGATTGTTCGCACCTGTTCTAAAGCGGAATCTACGGTGGCGCCGCCGTCGAGCGCGCGAAGGTGCGAGGCCTGAATGGTGGGGCCGTCGGCCACTGGGTCAGAAAATGGAACTCCTAGCTCCAATGCATCGGCTCCGGCCGCGACGACGGTTCGCACGATGGCCAGCGTGTGCTCCGGTGTGGGATCGCCCAACATGAGGAATGGGACGAAAGCGCCCTCTCCCCTGTTGTGTAGTGAGTGGAATAGGTCTTCGTATCGGGTGCTCATTAGTTCTTCTCCTGGAGCTTAAATTCTGGATGGTTCTCAAGGGTGTGGCGAACGTAGTCGATGTCCTTATCGCCGCGGCCGGAAAGGGAGACCAAGATGGTGATGTCCTCGTCCTTACGCTTCAAGGCGTAGGCCAGCGCGTGAGAGGATTCGAGGGCCGGAATGATGCCTTCCTTAGTGGAAAGAAGCTGGAATGCTTTGAGTGCTTCGGCGTCAGTTATGCCGACATAGTGCGCGCGGCCACTGGCGTGTAAGTGCGCGTGCTGTGGTCCTACGCCTGGGTAGTCGAGTCCGGCGGAAATCGAATAGGATTCTTCCACTTGGCCGTCCGCGTTGCGCATGAGGTAGCTGCGCGCGCCGTGGAGGATGCCAACCGTACCGTTGTTGATGGTGGCACCGTGCTTGCCGGAGTCTAGGCCTTCGCCGCCAGGTTCGGCGCCGACGAGTTGGACTTCCTCTTCTTCAATAAAATCTGCGAACATACCGATTGCATTAGAACCGCCGCCGACGCAAGCCACTACTACATCCGGTAGCCCACCGGTGCGCTCAAGCATCTGGGTCTTAGCCTCTTCAGAGATGACCTTGTGGAACTCTCGGACGATGGTTGGGAATGGATGGGGTCCGGCCGCGGTACCGAGGAGATAGTGGGATTCATGAAAAGTGGCGGTCCAATCACGGAGGGCTTCATTCACCGCGTCCTTAAGGGTTCCGGATCCGGTGTCGACGGCGACGACCTTTGCGCCCATCAGCTCCATACGGAATACATTTGGCTGCTGTCGGGCCACATCTTTCGCGCCCATGTAGACCACACACTCGAGATCCAGTAGTGCGCAAGCAAGTGCAGTAGCGGTGCCGTGCTGGCCCGCTCCGGTCTCCGCAATAATGCGTGTCTTCCCCATCCGCTTTGCTAGCAGTGCCTGGCCGAGAACTTGGTTCGTCTTGTGTGCTCCACCGTGTACGAGGTCCTCACGCTTGAGGAAGATGCGCGCCTTGCCCCCGAGGTTCCTCGCCTCTGTAATTGGTGTGGGACGGCCGAGATAGTCACGCAACAGCGCGCTTAGCTCTTTGCGAAAGGCTGGGTCGTTTTGTGCTTCGACAAAAGCCTTCTCAAGTTGGTCGAGTGCTGGGATGAGGGATTCGGGGACGAACTGTCCGCCGAATTCACCAAAGTATGCCGGAAGGAGCGTTTCACGTGAAACTGTCATCGTTCTCTTCTTTCTATGGGTGTGTGTAGTTTCGGATGGTGCTAAAGGCTTGGGCGATCAATGAGGAGTCCTTGCGGCCGGGTGCATACTCCAAGCCTGAGTTGAGGTCCAGTCCCGAGGTTCCGATTCTCAGTGCCTCTTCGAGGTTCACTACCTGGAGTCCTCCGGCGAGGAGAGCTTTCTCCTTCACTTCTGGGGGAATCGTCTGCCAGTCAAATGTGGTTCCCGTCCCGCCACTGCCGGAGTCGAGGACAAGAGCGTCTATCTCTGGTACTAGGTCCGGTGCCAAGGTAGCGAAGTCAGGGTTATTCATGTCGATGGCCCGCCAAAGGCTAAGACCGTCAGCGACGCTGCGAACATCTTGAAGGAATTCCAGCTCTGCTTCCCTACTGCCTTGGAATGGGGCGTGAAGCTGGAGAACTTTGAGGCCGGGGATCCTGGCTATGTTTCCTAGCGTCTCCAAATCCGTAGACCGCGTCACGGCTACGTACTCCAACTCTGGTTCCGCGGAAATGATGCTCTGTGCGGTTTCACGTGAAACACTGCGGGGCGAATCTGGTGCGAAGATGAGGCCTCCATAGCGGGCTCCGGCAGCGCGGGCTGCTTGTGCGGAGGAGGCGGTGGTAAGGCCACATACTTTATTGGTACCAAAGATGAGGTCGCGCGCCGCCCGATCGATGTCCTCCTGGGAGGTGAGCTGCGAGCCTACAAGGAAGGCATGCGCATGGGCTCCTAACCGGCGGACGGTGGCGTTATCTCGGATTCCAGATTCGGAAACTATCACCTTTCCGTCTGGAACATGGCGGGCTAGGCGTTCGGTGCGGCCTAAATCAATGCTGAGGTCGTGGAGATTGCGGTTGTTGATGCCGATGATATCGACGCCAAAATTCACCGCTCGAGCGACTTCGTCCTCGGTGATGGCTTCAGTCAAGACGTCTAGGCCGAGTTCGTCCGCTAGTGCCTTGAGCTCACCGTAGGTGTCATCGTCGAGGATAGACATCATGAGCAAGATGGCATCGGCGCCGTAATATCGTGCGGCGTAGACCTGGATGGGATCGACAATGAAGTCTTTGCACAGCACGGGCAGATGGGTGGATAGCGCGACAGTCTGTAAATGGTCATAGTCGCCGCCAAACCGATCGGGCTCGCACAAGACCGAGATGGCGGAGGCGTAGCGAGAGTAGATCCGGGCAATATCGCCCGGGCGATAGTCCTCGCGAATTTTGCCAAGGGACGGCGAGGCAGACTTGCACTCTAAGATGAAGCGGTTGGTGCCACGGAGGGCGTCGGCAAGCGAACGCTCCGATCGTGGCACACTAGTCAGGTTTACGTGGGATAGCCGCTCACGGAGTGCGGGCAGGTGAGTGCGGCGCTCGGCGACGATCTCCTCGAGCACCGTAGGTAAAGTATTCTCCGACATTAATTCTCCTCCCCTACTGCATAATTCGTGCTCTCGTGGAGCGAGAGCCATTCTTCAACAGCGCCGCTGCCAATCAGTTCCTTTGCGTGGGTGACTCCCGCCGCGATAGTCTCCGTGGTCCCGTTGAGGTAAAACATGGCGCCGGCGCTGGCGGCAATGGCGTCACAATGGGCGGGCTCGCCACGGCCGGCAAAAACCGCACGGAGGGCCTGGGCATTGGCGGCGCCATCGCCGCCGACTAGGTCCGCTAGTTCGTGGCGCTTGATGTCGAGGTCTTCTGGGGTGAGCTCATAAGAGACAATCTCGCCGGCGTGGAGCTCCCAGACCAGTGTCGTGCCGTGGGTAGCGATCTCATCCGTGCCAGCACCATGGACGACCAAGGCGCGCTCTCTGCCGAGCTCCCGGAATACTTCCGCGATGAGTTGACCTTGGGCCGGGTTGGCAATGCCCATGATTTGCAGCGACGGGCGTCCTGGGGACAGGAGAGGACCTAGTGTATTGAAGATGGTGGGGATACCTAGCGCCTTACGCACCGGTTGTACGTGGGCGACCGCTGGGTTGTAGGCCGGGGCGAATAGGAACGTGAAGTTGGAAGCTTTAAATTGGCGCACTGCCCGGGCGGCGTCTAGGTCCAGAGGGATATTCAGGGCTTCGAGAACATCGGCCGATCCCGACTTGGAAGAGACCGAGCGGTTGCCATGCTTGATCATCTTCACTCCCCCGGCGGCGGCAACGAGGGAGGCACCCGTAGTGATATTGATAGTATTCGCGCCATCGCCTCCAGTGCCGGCCGAATCCATGAGTCCTTTTCCAGTGATGGGGAATGGATAGCCCACTTTCAAGAAAGCTTTGGCCGCGCCGGCAATATCTGCGAAGGTCTCGCCGCGGGTGCGGATATGGGTAAGTAGCGCTGCGATATGAATATCGTCGTAGTCGCCCACGGCCAAGGGGGTAAATACCTCCATGGCTTCTTCGATGGTGGGCTGAGAATTATTCAGGAAGGCTTGCAAGGTACGCAGGGGTGTGTGATTCATGTTAGTGCTCCGTATCCATAGTTGGGGGTGTATATAGTTGGTTAATGCAACGCTCAAGCATGGCGGGGCCGCGGGGCGTAAGGATGGACTCGGGGTGGAACTGCAAGCCGAGGGCCCTACCATCGTCCGTTTCGGCCGCCATGGCTACCTCTCCGATGTCCGTGGACGTACGCGCGAGACAACGCATTCCCCGAGGGAGGTCCGTACATCCAAGCGAGTGATAGCGCGCCACCGGAACTTGCGTACCTAAGTGATCCGGTTGGTCCGGTTCGGTATCGGTGGCAAGGCCCTGAAAGACGGGGTGCATAACGCCGGCCTCGGTCAGGGTCATCGGGAGGGATTTCCCGTGTACGGGGCCGCACGGTTCGACCGTGCCGCCGTGGTGCTCGAGTAGCGCTTGGAAGCCGAGGCATACGCCGAGGATCGGGGTGGTGCCTAGGGTGGTGTCGATAAGTTCCATCATGCAGCCGGCATCCCGAGGATGACCGGGGCCCGGGGAAAGCACAATGATGTCGGGTTGCGCGTGCAGCACGTCGTGCACCGCTACGGTATTGCGAAACACGGTGGTATCGAATCCAGCGAGGGCATCGACGAGGTTGTAGACAAAAGAATCGTGGTTATCCAGAAGGACAATATGCGGCGAGCTCATCGCTGTACCTCCAATTCGGCTCCGTGTGCCATGGCGATGGCATGGAGGACGGCGTAGGCCTTATGCACCGTTTCATCGGCCTCGGCTTGCGGCACTGAATCCTTAACCACGCCGGCGCCGGCCTGCACAACTGCGGTGCCGTCCTGGACGTAGGCCGAGCGGATGACGATGCAGTTATCCATGGCTCCATCGCCGCGCAGGTATCCCACCGCCCCGCCATAGGAGCCGCGGCGCTTTCCCTCCGTGCGACGCACCAGTTCGGTGGCGCGCAGTTTGGGAGCTCCGGTGAGCGTTCCCATGTTCATGCACGCACGGTAGGCATGGAGGGCATCGAAGTCCGGGTGGAGCATCGCCGTGACGCGGGAGACTAGGTGCATGACTCGTGAGTAGCGGTCAACGTGCAGAAGTTCTGCCACTTGCCGGCTGCGGGGCACGGCCACGCGAGCGAGGTCATTGCGTGCTAGGTCCACCAGCATTGTGTGCTCCGCAATCTCTTTCTGGTCTGTACGCATTTCTAGCTCGTTGCGAACATCTAGTTCATGGTTGATGCTGCCATCCGGGTTGAGCCCGCGTGGGCGAGTTCCGGCGATGGGATAGAGCTGAATCTGCCTATTTTCTGGCGTGAATTTGAGATTTGATTCTGGCGAGGCGCCGAAGAGTTCATAGGCGGAACCGCGGACGTAGAACATATAGGGCGAGGGGTTGGTCTCGCGCAGCGCCCGGTAGGCAGCCAGGGCGTTGGGGCATTCCACGGTGAAGGCGCGCGCGGGCACTACTTGGTAGATATCGCCGGCGTGAATATTGCCTTTAAGCTTGTCGACGTCCGCCCGAAACCCCACATCATTCACATCGGCCACCGCCCGGATCCTTTCCCTTTGCGGCGCCGTGGGACGAGCAGCCACCGGCAGTGAGGCAAGAGAATCCAACTCTTCCCGCAGGCGCTTGTCGTCGATGTCCCAGCCTTCTAGGTGTGCAGTTCCTTGTAGGTGGTCCACTGCGAGGACCGTTTGGGCTACCAAGAATTCAAAGTCCGGGTAGGTGTTGGCCCCAGGTTCAACCTCGGGCAGTTCCTCAAAAGTAGCGAGGTAGTCATAAGCGAATCCGCCCCCAAGGAACGGCAATAAAGGAGAGGAATAGTTGGCCTCTAATTGCAAGAATCGCAAAATGTCAGCGGTAGATTCGGCAAGGAGCCGCTCCCGCTCGTCTAGATGGGTGGACTGCGAGAACTCGAAAACCGCCGCGGTAGTTTCACGTGAAACTAGGCGATGGTGGAACCGGTCCTCGAGGGAAGGAAGGAGTGTCTCCCCTGCTTCCGTGAGAGCGCGTACCTCGACCCTCTGGCCGTGGCACGTTACTTTCAGGGCCGTTTGGAGTACGGCGAGGCAATTGAGATTCTTCTTGGTCTCAATGTCCGTGCTTTCAAGAAGTATGGAGTCGTGCGGTTGTGCGAGGGCGTCAAAGATTGCGGCTGCATCGCTGCCGTAGGAGATATCGCGAGTGGCGGTGAATGGCATTGCGGTGCCCTTTCGGTGGGTGTGGGGAACGGGGAAACGGATAGTGAGCTTCCGCGAGCAGAGGCACTAAAACGCCAAAAGGCCCGCAGAATGCGAGCCTAAAAATGGGAGGTGGAATAAGGCCCGCGGGTTACGCGCGCCACCACCAAGCAGTAGTCATCTTCTTCATAGCGGTCATACTAACCTACATTTCTATAGCCTGGAAGGTAATCGATAAAAATATTCATCCTCTCTCCCCCTATGCGTTTGTGCTAGACGCAGAACCAAGAAAGCCAGCTAAGGAATCGCGTACTGTGGGGTGCATTCACGTAATGGAGAAAGGTGATGAATATGAGCATCGACCAGAAGGAGCTACTAGCGAAAGTCCCCACTCAGCTTTTGATTGACGGACAGTGGCGCGACGCGTCTTCCGGCGAGACCTTTGACGTAGAAAATCCGGCGACGGGCGCGACGATCGCCACGCTGTCATCGGCGAATTCTAATGATGCGGTGGCTGCCCTCGATGCTGCCTGTGCGGCCCAAGATGAGTGGGCGCACACCACCCCGCGTGAGCGCGCAGATATTCTCCGCCGCGCCTTTGAATTGGTACACGAGCGCGCCGATGAGTTCGCTACCCTGATGACCCTTGAAATGGGAAAGCCCTTTGCCGAGTCGCAAGGTGAAGTCACCTATGGCGCGGAATATTTGCGGTGGTTTAGTGAAGAAGCCACGCGTGATTATGGCCGCTACTCCCCTGTCCCGGAAGGCACCTTGCGCATGGTTACCCGCCGCAAGCCCGTGGGTCCGTGCCTATTGATTACTCCGTGGAACTTCCCCCTCGCCATGGCCACCCGAAAGGTTGCCCCGGCCGTTGCAGCGGGCTGCACCATGGTCCTGAAGCCGGCCAAGCTGACACCACTCACCGCGCAGTACTTCGCGCAAACCATGCTCGATGCCGGCCTGCCACAAGGCGTGCTCAATGTTGTCTCTGGCAGCTCCGCTTCGGCCATTTCAGAGCCCTTGCTTGCCGACGCCCGCTTGCGCAAGCTCTCCTTCACCGGTTCTACCCCAGTGGGCAAAACCCTCCTGAAGGGTGCCGCGGACAATGTCTTGCGCACCTCTATGGAGTTAGGCGGTAATGCACCGTTCATTGTTTTCGAGGATGCGGATATTGACCAAGCGGTTGCGGGAGCTATGGGCGCCAAGATGCGCAATATCGGCGAGGCCTGCACCGCGGCCAACCGCTTCTTGGTGCACGAGTCCGTGGCAGAGCAATTTACGCAGAAGCTGGCAACAGAGTTTGAGAAGCTTGTCGTTGGCAATGGCATGGACGAAGGCGTGACGTGTGGTCCACTGATTGAGGCTAAGGCCCTCGACAATATTGCAGCCCTGGTTGAGGATGCGGTGGACAAGGGCGCGACCGTTGTCACCGGTGGCACCCGCGGCGAGGGCGCGGGCCACTTCTATGCGCCCACTATCCTGAGCAATGTTTCACGTGAAACTCGCGTGGCTCAGGAAGAAATTTTTGGACCGGTCGCGCCCATCCTTACCTTCAAGGATGAATCGGAAGCGCTAGAGATTGCGAACGATACGGAGTACGGACTTGCCTCCTATGTATATACGGAGGATTCCGATCGCCTCTGGCGCGTTGCCGACGGCCTCGAGTTTGGCTTGATGGGATTCAATGCCGGTGTCATATCTAATGCCGCTGCCCCATTCGGCGGTGTCAAGCAATCTGGTTTAGGACGCGAAGGCGGCGCCGAAGGTATTGAAGAATATACCGCGGTGCAGTACTTGGGTATTCGTGATCCTTATACCGGCGCCTAAAGGTTTGAGCGCTTTACAAGGCGGGAGAAGCCAGCCGGGTCCCCTTTGCGCGACCCGGCTCAAGCTATTTATGCAAAATCTCCTAACCAGCGTCTCCTAAGCGTGCACGAATCTGTGCTACCTGCCCAGTAGGTAGCATTGTGCCAGTCCAAGGCGTGGCGATTTGCCGGTAGCCGCCTAAACGAGGGCAGCTTCGATAAGAGCCTATAAGGGCTTTTGATTAACCTTTGCAGCCTGCGGGGCGTATAGTGCCTCTCCGTATAATTCAATTTCTATTTCCTTCGTCTGCGATGCGTGGCCTTATGGTCAGCGCGTGGAGAGGGAATTTTCTTTTTGTTATTTGGAGTGAGTATATGACGCCTACAGAATCTGCAGCGGCTAAGCCGCAGCTGATTACGCCTACGTTTGTCCTCGCGTGGGTGGCTAATTTTTGCCAGTTCTTGGTCTTTTACCTGTTCGTAACCACCATGGCCCTCTACGCGGTAGAGAGCTTCGGGGCATCGGATACCGTCGGTGGTTTCGCCTCCAGTGCCTTTGTTCTGGGCGCGACGTGCATGCGCGTGTTCTCCGGCTGGATCGTGGACCGCGTGGGCCACAAGAAGGCGGCCTTGACTTCCCTGGCCTTCGTCACAGTTGTAGCTGTGGCGTACTTTTTTGCGCATAATGTTGCGGTCTTGATTATCGTGCGAATGGTGCACGGCGCGGGCTATGCTTTGACCTCCACCGCACTCATGGCGGTGGCGCAGTCCGTTATCCCACATGAACGCCGTGCGGAAGGCACCGGATACTTCGCCCTGGGCACTACCCTTGCAACCGCGTTTGGTCCAGCTATCGGCCTGTTATTGGCTAATAACATCGGCTACACCACGCTTTTTGCTGTCGCCCTTGGTGCAAATATTGTTTCCTTGATCCTGGCCTTGGTGCTGCGCTATCCGGCCGAGGTTTCCTCCGAAAAGCCGGCCTTTAAGTTGCGCAATGCCGTGCACCCCAACGTGGTGCCCATCGGTCTATTCATGCTCCTAGTCGGCATCGCCTACTCCGGCGTGGTGACCTACCTCAACGCCTACGCCCGCAAGGAAGACCTGGCCACCGGCGCAGGGCTCTTCTTTATCGGCTATGCGGTCACGATGCTCATCATGCGCTTCTTCTTGGGCCGTATGCAGGACCATAAGGGTGATAATGCCGTGATGTACCTCGGCTTGGCCGCCTTTGTCGTGGCCCTGCTGATCATGGGCTTCCCCACCAATGACGTCATGCTGGTGGTCGCGGGCGCCTGCACCGGTTTGGGTTTCGGTACTCTCAGCCCCGCCTGCCAAGCCATCTCCGTGCGCTCGGTTCCTGCTGCGCAGATGGGTGCCGGTATCTCCACCATGTTCCTGCTCATGGACCTCGGTATTGGCCTGGCCCCGTTCGGCCTGGGCCCCATTGTTGGGGCAACGGGCTTTGACACGATGTATCTCATTCTCACGGGTCTCGTGGTCGTCGCTGCTATCTACTACTTCTTCGTGCACGGCCGCTTCCCTAAGGCGAAGGGGCACCATCTGAGCTTTGAAGCGGGCAAGTAACACCACAGCCGTTGCCCCTCCTTCGCACTCGGCATGAAAAGCACGCCAGCGCTAAGCGCTGGCGTGCTTTTGTTTTGCGCGCACTCCGGGCAAGAAGAGGGTGCTGGCCTAGCCGGTAAGCTAAAGGCCCTGACACAGCCTGCGGTTCCGGAAGTAGAGTATGCGTCGAGACGCGCTGAGCTCGACATGAGGACGCGGCAAAGCGATACCTTTCGAGCAGTGCCAATAGTGATGGGGAACGTTCAAGGTGGATCGGTTCGGCGGACTATGAGCCCTTGTGTAACTAGGTGCGAAGCGAGTTCAGTTGGTGAGTGGGCAGGCAGCCAGCATCTACAACGCGCCGGGCAAGGGCGCGGTCGCCCATCTTGGCGGCAAAGGCCATACGCATGGTGATGCCGTGGCTGGGTGGGGTATCCAGCTCAATGGCGTCGCCGGGGCGAATGCGGCCGGGGGACATGATGCGCAGGTAGGTGCCGCAGTCGCCACGCGCGGTCCAACGCTTGAGCCAGCCGCGCTCCCCTAGCCAGCCGGCGAAGGTGGCACACGGTTGGCGGGGCACGGATACCTCAAGCACAGCGGTGCCGATGCACACGCGCTGATTGATGAGCAGAGCAGACAGATCGATGCCCTGCGTGGTGAGATTTTCGCCAAAGCTCCCGGAGGCCAGCGGGCGGGAAAGTTCAGATTGCCAGTAATCCAGTTCCTCGCGGGAGTAAGCGTAAACGGCCTTATCGTTGCCGCCGTGATGTTGGGTGTCGCCAATTATATCGCCGCGCACGCCAGACCCATCGCCGTAATGGGGTCCGGGTGCCGCCAGATCGATAAAGTCTTGCGGCTGCTTGTCGATGCCCGAGAACTCATGCCGCCCGCTCGGGTCCGGCCGGCGGACGGCGACATTGGTAGAGATGACCTGCATGCCTGCCACCCTAGCTGAGCGTGAGCGCCTCCGCGGTGAGAATATCGCGGTAGAACAGCTGCGGGGCGAGGGAGACGGCCTCGGCGAGCTGTGGGAGGGCGTCGTCAAGCGTGGCGGCGAAAGCAGGGTCCGCCAGCTTGCCATTGGCCACGCCGCGCGCCGTGATGGCAAGAACATAGGAAATAAACGGCATCCAGGCGGAATCGCCGAGCTCCGAATTGCCATCGCCAAAGGCGTCCAGCGCGAGTAGGGTATGCAGGACGGACTTATCGACGCCCAGCTGTTGCAGCGTCACCCGCAGCTGCATTGCGGTGCTACGCAGGTTAGAAATGGTGCCCAGGCGGGTGAGCGCAAGGTCATTGGCAAAGCACTCGCGCAGTGCGGCGATGCGGTGGGCGTCATCGCAGAGTTGATCACTTTCCGTCGACGGCGTGGGAGCCTCGCCCGTGGCGCTCATCAGCAGCATGGGGCGGGTGACATCGTCGACGCCGGTGGACGGTACGCGCGCGAGGGAGGCGGAGCCGTGGGCTTCGACGTAGTCATGGGCGGCGTCGGCAAGCGCGGCCAAGAGTGAGGAAGGCTCGGCGGCCGGCTCCTCGCGGCGGAAGGTGCGGGAGACCAAGCCGGTGCGGACAAAGGCGCGCATGCGCTGCCCCGGCTCAAAGTCTGCGGCCATAAGGGCATCCATGCTGGCGCGCGGATCCGCCTCAATCTCTTTGACGATTCCCTCGAAGGTTTCCTTGGCCTTGGGGGCTAGGCGGCGCATAGCCGCGTAAGTGGGCCACATACCCTCGGTGTTTTCGGTTTCGCCGTCCTGGAAGATGATGAGGGCGCTAGCCGGCGGGTACTGCGGTGCGGCCAAGTCGCTGGCCGGCTCATCCTCGCGGAAGTCCACGATGAGGTGGCCGGCGTTCAGCAGCTCCTCGGGCAGCGCAAAGCCTTCCTCCGTGGGTTCCAGCGGTTGCGGCTCGCCCGCAGGATTGCCCAGCGGCCACGCCCAAGCCAGCAGCTCTACCTCCTCCTCATGCGTCTGCTCGGGGACGAGGATGCCGTCCTCAATGGTTGCGCGGGCGACCAACGGTGCCTTGCGCACGGTGGCGATGGCGGCATAAATGAGGTCGCTGGCCGCGGTGGCCTCATATTCCATGACGCGACGCTCAAAGCTGCGCTTTTGGTGCGCTGCGCGCTCCTTTTCCGGCAGTCCTTCGAGGTATTCCTCATAGGACAACGTGGACCACAGGAGGTAGAGCTCCAGCGAGGTCTTTTTCGTCAGCGCCGACTTCAGCGCGCGGTTAGGCACGGACAGGCTGGTGGCGGCCTCCGTAGAGCCATTGGCGGTGACAAGGTCCCTAATCTTCTGGTTTTTATCAATAACCACGAACTTTGCCAGCGGCAGTGGCTCCGGTGAGTGGATGGTAAAAAGTGCATCGGCATCGAGCTGGTCCGCCAGGATGACCTGCTTATCCAGGTAATCCACGGGCTCGGCCGCGGTACGTTTGACGCGGGTGCGAATCGTCGCCGGCTCCACCTGGAAGGTCAGCTCATAGCCGGCTTCACTGCCGACGGTCTCCTCGCGCACACTTTCGTCTTCGCCAAAGACGCGCTGGCCCTTTTCCATCTGGATAGCCTTGCCCGGCGCAGAAGCCAAGGCATAGCTAAACGGCGAAAGGTTGCCCAGGGCGTCGATAAAGCGGAAGTTGGTCCCGCGCGGGCCCTCGTTCTTGGCACGCATGTGCAGCGACTCCGCAAAGTTGAGGTACTGGATATCCACCAGTTCCTCGTCCTTGTACAGGGTGAAGCGGTAGCGGCCTACCCAGGGATCCTCGAAGGCGTCTGCGGGGAGCACCTCGTGGATGCCCTCCGGTAGTTCATCCTCCAGTACGACCTCCTCTTCCCCACCAATGGGGACATAGGTCAGTTCCATGCTGAGATCCGTATTGGCGATGACCCGCGGGGACTGGGTATAGACCAGTTCGCCATCTAGGCCATGGGCATTGGGTAGCGTCTTTACGGCCATGTCCCAAGCAAAATCAGGGCTGCCGGAGACCTTGATGGTTGTGAATTCTTGGCGCGGGACCTCCACGGTGAAAGACTGGCTGACCTCTACCGGGGTGATAGTCCAGCCCTCCCATGCACCGTGGGGACGGGTCTCGCCGACCTTGGCCTTGGGGAGTTCCGTGCCAGCGGGGGCGATGAAGGTATAAGAGCCCTTGGCCACCGCGGTGGTGGTATCGATTGGGCGATGGGTGGAATCCAACAGCAGGCCGCCATTGGCCACGCCGGCGAATTCCACAGTGTGCTCCTCAAAGGAGATGCTGAGGTGGCTAAAGGCACGCGGCATGCTGATCCACAAGCCAGGATCCTCGCCCTCCACATAGTAGAACTTGCGGGTGTCCTCGCTGCCATTGAGCAGTTGTGCGGTCACGGTCCACTGGGGATCTTCTGGCTCATAACCTGCGGTTACGGCCGGTAGGTACAGCTCCAGAGTGTGGGTAGCTGGGGAGAGGCGCAGGTGCGGGATCCCCTGAAAAACCGCTGCGTCTGCAAAAGATGATAGCTGGCTGCGAAACTTCTCCTGGCTCATTTACCCCAGCCTAGATCATTTTCATGCAGATCTGCATTTTGGCTGCGAGCGGCGGAAATGACGCGAAAACCGGGGAAGAATACGGCGGGGATTTTGCATGTGCGTGCCCTGCAGAACGCGGAAAGCGTAGCGAACTACCCCGCGCCAGGATGCGGCTATTACACTGTGTGATTATGACTACCCAGAGCGATTCCACTTCGTACCGCTATACCCCGGAGCTGGCGAACCAGATCGAGAAGACCTGGCAGCAGTACTGGAAAGACAATGGCACCTTTAATGCCCCGAACCCGGTCGGCGAGCTCGCCACCGATGCGGGCGAGTTGCCTAAGGAAAAGCTCAATGTGCAGGATATGTTCCCCTACCCTTCCGGTGCGGGCCTGCACGTGGGACACCCACTGGGATATATCGCCACCGATACTTACGCCCGCTATAACCGAATGCTGGGCAAGAACGTGCTGCACACCTTGGGCTACGATGCCTTCGGCCTGCCGGCCGAGCAGTACGCCATTCAGACCGGTACCCACCCGCGCACCACTACCGAGGCGAATATTGAAAACATGCGCCGCCAGCTGGGTATGTTGGGCTTGGGTCACGATCCGCGCCGCTCGGTAGAATCGACCGATCCGGAGTTCTTCAAGTGGACGCAGTGGATCTTCCTGCAGATTTATAACTCTTGGTTCGATGAAGAGCAGCAGAAGGCGCGCCCGATTGCAGAGCTCATCAAGGAACTAGAGGCCAATAAGCGCACCACCAAGGACGGCCGCTACTACGAGGACCTTACCGAAGAGGAAAAGGCCGCGGCTATCGATGAATTCCGCTTGGTCTACCTGTCTAATTCCACTGTGAACTGGTGCCCAGGCTTGGGTACTGTGCTGGCAAACGAGGAGGTCACCGCTGAGGGTAAGTCCGAGCGCGGAAATTTCCCGGTCTTCCGTAAAAACCTCTCGCAGTGGATGATGCGCATTACCGCCTACTCCGATCGCTTGCTGGATGATCTGGAGCTTTTGGATTGGCCGGACAAGGTCAAGTCCATGCAGCGCAATTGGATCGGCCGTTCCCGCGGCGCAGAGGTCTCCTTCCCTGCTGAGGGCTACGAGATCGAGGTCTTTACCACCCGCCCGGATACCCTCTTCGGCGCCGAGTACGTGGTCCTGGCCCCAGAGCATGAGCTTGTCGACGCCCTCCTCTCCCCCATCCCTTATGACGATGACGTGGATGAGCGTTGGACCTATGGCCACGATGATCCGAAGGAGGCCGTGGAGTCCTACCGCACCGATATTGCCGCCAAGTCCGATCTGGAGCGCCAGGAGAACAAGGAAAAGACCGGCGTATTCCTGGGTACTTATGCCACCAACCCGGTCTCTGGCAAGAAGGTCCCGATCTTCATCGCGGACTATGTGCTGACCGGCTACGGCACTGGCGCCATCATGGCAGTTCCGGCGCACGACACCCGTGACTACGAGTTTGCCCAGGCTTTCGGCCTACCAATTACGGAGGTTGTCTCTGGCGGAAACGTGGAGGAAGAAGCCTGGACCGAGGACGGCGCGCTGGTTAATTCCTCCAACGACAAGGGCCTGGACCTCAACGGCCTGAACAAGGCTGAGGCCATTGCCGCGGCCATCGAGTGGCTGGAAAAGGACGGCTCCGGCCGCGAAAAGGTGCAGTACAAACTGCGCGATTGGCTCTTCGCCCGCCAGCGTTACTGGGGCGAGCCCTTCCCCATCGTCTACGACAAGGATGGCTTCGCCCACGCCCTGCCGGAATCCATGCTGCCGGTAGAGCTGCCAGAGGTAGAAGATTATAAGCCCGTTTCCTTTGATCCAGAAGACAAGGACTCCGAACCACAACCACCGCTGGCAAAGGTGCGCGACTGGGTCGAGGTCGAGCTGGATCTGGGCGACGGTCCACAGACCTACTTCCGCGATACCAATGTTATGCCGCAGTGGGCGGGTTCTTCTTGGTACCAGCTGCGCTATATCGATCCCCGCAATGATGAGGCATTCTGCGATATCGAGAACGAGCGCTACTGGACTGGCCCGCGTCCGGAGCAGCATGGCCCGCAGGATCCGGGCGGCGTGGACCTCTATGTCGGCGGCGTCGAGCACGCTGTGCTGCACCTGCTTTACTCCCGCTTCTGGCATAAGGTGCTCTTTGACCTGGGCTTTGTTAGTTCCCAAGAGCCTTACCGCCGCCTGTACAACCAGGGCTATATCCAGGCCTATGCCTACACGGATTCCCGCGGCGTGTACGTTCCAGCCGCTGAAGTAGAGGAAAAGGACGGCAAGTTCTACTACAACGGCGAAGAGGTCAATCAGGAGTATGGCAAGATGGGCAAGTCCCTCAAGAATGCCGTGGCTCCGGACGATATTTGCCGCGACTTCGGTGCCGATACCCTGCGCGTTTACGAGATGTCCATGGGTCCACTGGATACGTCTCGCCCGTGGGCTACCAAGGACGTCGTAGGCTCCCAGCGCTTCCTGCAGCGCCTGTGGCGCCTAGCCGTCAACGAGGACACCGGCGAGCTGGCCACTACCGACGCCGCCTTGAGCGAGGATGACCTCAAGCAGCTCCACCGCACCATCGCAGGCGTGCGCGATGATTACGAGAACCTGCGGCTCAATACCGTGGTGGCCAAGCTCATCGAGTACGTCAACTATCTGACCAAGACCTACCGCACCGAGGCTCCGCGGGCCGCCGTGGAGCCGATCGCACAGTTGGTCTCCCCCATTGCCCCGCATATCGCGGAGGAACTGTGGCAGCGCTTCGGCCATGACGAGACCATCACCTATCAGCCCTTCCCCACTTTTGAGGAAAAGTACCTGGTAGACGATGAAATCGAGGTGCCGGTTCAGATCAATGGCAAGGTAAAGGCCCGCATCAACGTAGCTGCTGATGCTGACCAGGATGCGGTCTTCGAGGTTGCCCTCGCCGACGCGAAGATTGCTGAGCTGACCAGCGGAAAGAACGTGGTGAAGAAGATCTACGTTCCGGGCCGCATGGTCAACCTCGTGGTCAAGTAGTTACTCGTCCCAAAATTCCGTGGCGCACAGCGCAATGCCGTGCGCCCGGATCCCCTGGCCGACCTCCAGCTTCTCGTTCACGATGAGCGGGAGGCCGTCGAGGTCGCATACCCAAAACTCCCCCATGCCCAGCTCATTGCTGTGCTTGGCGACGCCCCCGATAGTCCCCGCTACCTCTACCTGCGGGTTAAGCATGCTGGGCTTGAAGTTCCGGTAGAAGCGCTCGGTAGCGGGCGAAGTCAAGGAAAACTCTTCCGGCTTCCCTACCTGGTAATTCAAAGCCACAACCGCCGGCCGCACCTGTCCCTGGAGCTTTTCTCCTCCGATTGGGTTGCCTGCCGGCAGGGCGAAGGGCGCATCCGCCAGCGCCGCGAACTGTAGATCACCAGTTTCCACAATGCCGATATAGGGCGTTGCGCGATATATCGTGCCCGGTGCCTCTTCCCCACCCCGGTAGGAAGGAACTGCGGCCCACTCCCCTTCGTACTCCATACCTGTAACCGCCATACCAGACGGGTCGGCGTGGAATAGCACTCGATCAAATCCGGGCGCCTCCCACATGTCGTGATCGTTAGGTAGCTCCGCAATGAGTTCTTCCATATCCGCGAAGTCGAAACCGCACGTGCTAAATAGCTTATCCATGCTTGCCATTCTAAACGCTGCGGTCTTCTCTGCCGGAGCGGTCATTGCGTTCGCACTCGCATCTTTGCCGCGAGTATTTGCTTCACTATTTCCTTTTAAGGCAAAAATATATCTGCTCAAACAATAGTGCGTTTCAGCAGATAGGTATTCAAAAGGAACATTAAAGTGCTTTTGGTAGCAAAGGTATGGGTTTGTAAAATTGTGGTTCTCGTAGACCCACATCTCTGTGCAGTAGTGGGAGTTGGTGTATCAACTCTTGGTAAGCCAATGAGTTGTTAGATCAACTCTGCAGTATAGACTGTTGATAGAAGGAGAACCAAAGGAGGAATGCGATGCGCGTGGAGCAGAGTGCGGCGTGGGGTGACTTTGTTGCCATGCAAGAAGCGCTCCACGCACGTCTTTCTGGGGAGCTGCAGAGTGGCTCTAGATTGAGCGAGGCAGATTACGCGGTGTTGGCCGTGCTGAATCGTCGGCGCCAGATTTCTACGCGCCCGCATGAATTGGCGGCGGAGCTTCGGTGGGAGAAGTCGCGGTTGCATCGGCAGTTAGTGCGCATGGAGTCCCGAAAATTGGTTTCCAGGCGTGAGGCACCGGAGTTAGGAACCCGTGCAGTTAAAGTCACTGTGACGGAAAGCGGAAGTGCTGCTTTCAACGCAGCGATCGTGCGACATACTGCCACAGTGGAAGAGATCGTGGTGGGCACCCTTAGTGACGAAGACCTACAAACCTTGGGCAGGATTTCCCGCACGTTGCTACGCGCGGTAGCTAAAGAGGGGACGTCGGAAAGCTAGCTGTCCGCGCCGACCAGTGCATGTAAAAAGGCACCCGCTATAACGGCGGGCGCCTTAGAGATTGGCTAGGCGGGACCTAGGAAATCTTAAGAACGGTGCGTCCGTGGTGGGTGCCCTCGAGGAGGGACTTGGATTCCTCGACAACGTCCGACAACGGAATCGTATTGGTCAGTGACTCAAGGATGGACCGGTCCAGCTTGCGTGCGAGGAGCTGCCAAGCGTTCTGGCGGTAGTGGAGCGGGGCGTCGACAGAGTTAACGCCGGCGAGGTGCACGTTGCGCAGAATGAACGGCAAGACGGTGGTGGGCAGGTCCGGGCCGGCGGCCATACCGGTGGAGGCGACGGTGCCGCCCCACACAGTGCGGGACAATACATTGGCCAGGACGTGGGAGCCGGAGGTATCGACCGCACCGGCATACGTTGCCTTCTGCAAGGGTTTTCCGGCCTCAGCAAATTCGGCGCGGTCCACGATGGTATGGGCACCGAGCTCGTGAAGGTACTGAGAATAGTCCTCCGGGCGGCCGGTCATTGCGTGAACCTCGTAACCGGCATTGGACAGCAGATTCACGGCGATGGAGCCTACGCCACCGGTGGCGCCGGTGACCAAAACTGGACCATCGGGTAGCCCGCGCAGAGAGTTAACGCACAGGGCGGCAGTGTAGCCCGCAGTGCCAACGGCGGCCGCCTGCTCTGCGGTGAAGTCCGCGGGCAGGGCGACGGTTGCTTGGGAGTTGACGCGCTGCTTCGGGGTGTAGCCGCCGTGGCGGAACTCGCCTAGGCCATCACCGAAGGAAGCTACCAAGGTGCCAACTGGAAGGCGCTCGACGCTGGATTCAGAAACCGTGCCGACCACGTCGATGCCCGGAACCAGCGGGCTGGTGCGCATGACGCCGCGGTCACCTGCGATAGCCATGGCGTCCTTGTAGTTCAGGGAAGAATAAGAAACATCAACGGTAAGGTCGCCTTCGGCGAGGAATTCTCCCTCTTCGAAGGAGGTCGTAACGGACTTATCTTCGTTGCGGGTTACTAGTAGCGTGCTCATGCTCACCATCGTACGTTATATGTGATGCAGAGATTTAACAGCGAATCTCACGGGGATTTTTCAGGCTCGCTTGTTAACTTGAACGACATGACGATGACCACGATGCCTACCCGCACCTCGCGCCAGATTGGTGCGCGAGGAATGCCTGCTAAGCGCACGCTGTGGCGCAGTGCAGCCGTAGCCTGCGTGGTTGTCATGGTGGCTATTGCAGTAGCTACGGTGGGCAAGCCCTTCATAGATATCCCCGGTGTGGTTGATGCGTCTGCGCACGCACGCCGCAGCCTCGATCTGCAAATGTTCAACGGCTTTAATAACCCTCATCCGTGGTGGGGTCCGTGGACCAATACTTTTGGCAATATAGCGCTGTTTATGCCGCTCGGTGCGTGCTTGGTAGTAATGGGGCACAATTCGCGGCGCATCCGCTTTGGCCGCGGTGGAACCATCCTTCTGGCAATGGCGCTCAGCCTAGGTATCGAAATTACCCAATACGTATTCTCGCTGGGATTTAGCGACGTAGACGACTTGGTCTTCAATACCCTCGGCGCATCCTTGGGTGCGTTCCTGGTAAGCCGCAGCAGTTTTCAGGTACAGCTGCGAGCTGTGCGCTTCATCGGCTGGACTGCGGCGGCGGGCCTGGGTGCTCTCGCTGCCGTAATCTTGGCCGGGGTGATTGTTTAGCGCCCTAGGGTGACTCGGTGTCCGAAGTTGAACATATCGAGGGAATCACCCTTCTCTAGGCCCTCAAACATCCCCGCGGGGTTGGACGGAACCATGCCGGTGACTTGCGATACGCCGTAGTGTTCAAGCAGTACAGGGGCTAGGGGAGTTGATGGGCCTAGGACGACATTGAAGGACTCGCGGGAGAGCTCGAGCAGGCGGGGAGCGGTTTTATTGACAAAGGCAGAGCCGGTAATAAAGACATAATCGCACTCGGGCAGGATGTATTCGGCGGCGGAATCTGGATAGTCGCCCTCATTGAGCGAGCGCTCCAACATATAAAAATCCGCAGCCTGGTTGAGTGCCTTGGGTGCAAAAGGGAAGTGGCCAATGACCGCGACCTTCTTCCCCGCGACGGCGTTGCGGAAGGGATCAAAGAAGTGGGGCCAGGGGGAGTCGGCAAGCGTAAAACCATGCTCATCGGCTACAGAAGGCGTGGCGTAGTAGGAATTTAGCGCGGCCATGCCGAAGGACGCCTCCGAGAAATTCCAGCTCTTGGCCAGCTGGGCGATGGCGCGAAGAGGAACCCCAGAGTACTCGGCGCGCATCTGGGCCGGGCGAGAGGTGGCAGACATGGTCATGGCCATGCCGCAGCTAGGACTTTCGGTGTATACCCGGGTCCACCGCGGTCCTTGGGCGGCGCGGGAGACCGCTATGTCACGGGGAATGGCATCGATGAGGTCATCGTAGAGATCCCAGGCAGACATGCATAAACCAGCTTTCCCAAATTGTGTCGGACTCTTTGTGTGAAGGCAGTGTAGTCGAATTAGTTGGGACAAACCTATAGCTTTAGTCACATATATTCGCTACATCGTGCGCGGTCTGCTTGGCAAAGGGGCTGACGCCTGTAATGGTTGCGGAGCCCGGACCGGTCCAGGTGCCATAGCCCACGAGGAAGAGGCCGTCGACGGTGGGGGAGGTGCCATCAAGGAGCCCGCGGATGGGCCGGAGGGCGGCCCGGAAACCGGTGCACCAGATGAGGTGGTCTGCGGTGACTTCAGCAAGCGAAGAAAACATGGGGGTGGCCTGCAAGAGTCCGGAATCCCGTGCGCGTAGGACCGGTGGGACCATTACGATATCGCCCAAATTGGTATCTGCGCCGGGGTCTGGTTCGCCGCGGAGCATGGCGTTGAGACGGGCGCGATTGCGCTGAAAGAGCACTCGGCCGTCAACGTCGTTGGGCATCCACCGCGGGGAGTTGCGGGTATACCAGGTGGTTTCCACACCGGAGAGCAGGAGATCGGCCGCGATTTGGGCACCGGAATTGGCCGCGCCGACGACCGCCACGGTAGATCCGGCGAAGTCCGCGGGGCCTGGATAGAAGGCGGAATGCCATTGCCTCCCGTCAAAAGTACCGGGGTAGTAGGGGATAAAGGGAGCGGACCAGGTGCCCGTGGCCGCCACGACCGTGCGTGCTGTCAGATGCTCTGTACCGGCAAAGACGTGGAAGCACGCGCCGTCATGGGTTACCTCATCCACTGTGACCGGCCGGCGAATGGGCAGTTCATAGCGCTTCTCATAAGCCGCAAAGTAATCAATAACGTGGCTAGCTGGCGGGAAGCCTTCATGGTGGGGCATAGGCCATCCCGGCAGGTTGGAGGAGGCAGAATTGCTAAAGAGCGTGAGCGAGGGCCAGGTATGGCGCCAGGCCGCGCCGGGGCCGGGCTCAGCGTCTAGAATGACAAAATCCAGGCCTTTCTTGCGCAGGTAATAACCCACCGCAAGGCCTGCCTGGCCAGCGCCGATGACTATGCAGTCCAGCATTAGATGAGCTTCCTCTCCCGCGCCACGGTCACCGCGGCGGTGCGAGTTTCCACACCCAATTTCTGAAAGATATGGATGAGGTGGGTTTTGACCGTGGCCTCAGAGATGAAGAGTTGCTTGGCCAGCTCCTTATTGGAGGAACCGGTAGACAACGCCCGGAGGATTTCTAGCTCGCGGGCGGACAGCGATTCGTGCGGCCGGCCCACGCGCTGGGCTAGGAGGTCTACTACCTCCGGTGCCAAGGTGCGGCGGTGCGCGGCGGTATTGAGTACGGCCTCGTGCAGCGCCTGCTCGGGGGAATCTTTAAGCAGATAGCCCATTGCGCCGGCCTCTACGGCGGCAAGGATATCGGCCTGCGTGTCATAGGTGGTGAGGATGAGTACCGGTGGGCCGCCGGCCTCGACTACCCGCTTGGTGGCCGCGATGCCATCCATGCCAGGCATCTGGATATCGCAGACCACGGCGTCTACCTGTGGGGCGTCGTCAGTAAAGAGCTTATCCACATCCGCGCCGGTAGAGCCTTCCATGACAACCTCGACATCGGAGAAGGTATTGAGGATGGCACGCAGGCCGGCGCGGACCACGGGGTGATCATCAATCAGCATGACATTAACCATTGCTTTTCTCCTTCAGCGGGATACGGACGGCCAGGGCGGTGCCTTCGCCGGATTCCAGGTTCATGGTGCCGCCCACAGCTTCCACGCGGCCGCGGAGGCCGCTGAGTCCAAAACCATGGTCCCTGCCGCTGGGGCGAGGGGAGGCGGATAGTCCGCATCCATTATCAACGACGTCTAAAGTCACCGCATCCTCAAAGAGACCAAGCGTGACCACGGCGCGCGAGGCGTGGGCATGTTTGATGACGTTATTGAGCCCTTCCTGCGCAGCACGTATGATGACCTCTTTGATCCGGCCGGGCACCTTGCCACTTCCAGATACCACCAGTTCGAAGGTGGTTTCTTCCCCCAAAGCCTTCACGCGGCTGCGCATCTGGGACAGCAGGGAACTAAGTTGGGTTTCCAGTCGCTCATCCGGGCCGGCTAGTTCGCGGACAAAGCGGCGGGCCTCAGCCAGGTTTTCGCTCGCGACGTCTTCAATAACCGCCAGTTGCTCCTCTTTGGTCGCTGGATCGTCGGCGCCGCGGGCCGCGCGGGAGAGCAACAAGATGGAGCTGAGGCCTTGCGCGACGGTGTCATGGATCTCGCGAGAGAGGCGCTCACGCTCCTCTAGCCGGCCGGCTTGGTGCTCGCTGGCGGCC
Source organism: Corynebacterium sp. MSK122 (assembly GCF_030229435.2). NCBI lineage: Bacteria > Bacillati > Actinomycetota > Actinomycetes > Mycobacteriales > Corynebacteriaceae > Corynebacterium > Corynebacterium sp. MSK122. The sequence goes on from NZ_JASPHV020000015.1 coordinate 54,394, forward strand.
AGTTCGGCTTGGGTTTCGCGCAGCTGCTTGGCTATGTCCCTGTGGTGCGCCGCCTCTGCCTGCAGACGCCGCTGGATGAAAAAGACCGTGGCTGCAAAGGCGGTACCGATAAGTGGTCCCACGGCCGCAGCGATGGACCAGCCCTCGGGGTGCAGCCAGGCGGGAATAAAGGCGGCCGCTGCCCACAGCACGGCGATGGAGACTAACCCAGGCACGGTGGGCAGGGCACGCAGAAAGACAAAAACGAGCGGGAATTCCAGCCACATGAAATCCTGCGCATGCACCATCAGACCCAGCCACAACAGGCATAGCCCACCCAGCCATAACCATGTGGGCAGCCAACGCTCTGCGGCATAGACCACGGCGAGGGCGATGGCTAAGCCGATCACCCGGGCGTCGAGCCGCTCATCCACATAGGCGCGCACTACGCCGAAGACCAGCAGAAACGCGAACATGGCGTGCAGGCCATAGACCCATAATTTTTGTCCTTTAAACACAACCACCCAGGATATCCGCGTACGGGTGGACCGTGAATCAACCACTTGGTTGACTCGAGGTTCAGCGAGCTGGCCGATTACTTCTGACCTGCATAAAGCGAATATAGAACCGTGCTGTCAAGGGGTGAATGCGCCACTTCGACCGGGAGGTAGTTGTGACGCGTTGGACTCCGAAGGATGTTAAGGATGCTGCTGTTGAGCGCGTGGTGGCAGGCGAGGCAGTTAGCCTGGTCGCGC